>USSR01000579.1 GCA_900557355.1 uncultured Bacteroides sp. | reverse complement strand
GGTGTCACCGGATGGAAGCGGGTGGATAAGGATTTGGCCGCAGTCTCTATCACTTCCCTGTAAGCTTCATTACGGGTAAGGCGGTAGCCATTGCCGAAACTGCAATTGATGATAAAGCCAACATCGTGATTGCTGGTCGTATACTTCTGCTTTTCTACACGCGAAGTCATTTCTTCGGCGGCTGCCCTCACCTGCGGATCATTGCTATACTCATAACAATACCATAACGTACCGGGATAGAAACCACTTGTCCACCAACCGGAATCGCAGGTAATCATCTCTCCATCCTTCGCCGTTCTGGGCAATATGCCTTTCTGGTCTTTCATCTCACCGAACATGGACATTGACTGTCTGACAGAGAAGTCGAGCGCATCCTCAACAACCTTTCTCATACCTTTTGTCACTGCCGATGCCGAAGAGGCGAATCCTGCCAACAGAACCAAACCTATAACTAAAACTTTATTTCCGTTTCTCATCATCATCCTTTTAAAGGTTTATACTTATTATTTTATTTCTTATAATATCTGAATTTCCTATTTGTCTTTACAAAAAGAGAGGGAAACAGACTTTTGCCTTACAACGCATTTTATCCGACCCCCCCAAACAGACTATCAATGCCTCTTGAGTTTGAATATAAATGCGGAATATTGCATAATATACGCCCGTTATACATATTCTATGTACAGGAACTCTATATTCTGCAGATTGCATCTATAGTTCTGACGTATCAGATATATAGTTCCAACGCGTCAGATATATAGTTCCTGCACATTAGGTATATAGTTTCTGTACCAAAGAAGCATACATTCTGCAAAAGCCTTATAGTCAAAGAGCCCGAACAAGCTATTTCCCGTTTTTTAGAGTTGTACGTATTTATATATCCAACTCATAATCTGACAAATATAGATTTTCATTCGCGAATTTGCAAGCCTCCTCTCCCCGGGCTGCAAAGCAGAGACTCCCGGGGCTTTAGAAATGCAAAATGTCAATCTGATAAATCTGTTTATTTATCAAAATACTCAATAAGGTTGTAAACATTGTAATTCACTTCCTTCATGAACTTACTCAGATAGGGGTACATCTCGTAATAGTTGTCATACACCCCTTTATTAGCGGGCTTACTGCTATTATCCGTACCATCATCATCCTGATACTTGAACCAATGCCAGCCGACACAGTTCTTGGCTTCCAACAAACCCAAAGTGAAATGCTGGTATGCGTACGCCCTGTCATTCTGAGTGGGAACAGAGAATCCGGCACCCGACTGATTGTTCAGGTCAGAATCTTCCACACCTTTTGTATAAAACTCAGTAACCATAAAGGGAGCATCCGCCCAATCTTCACCCCACTGCTTCACATAGGTAGTCAGCTCCGGACTCCAACGACTATAGTAATTGATAGAGATGATATCACAATACTTGCCCGCAGCAGCCACCACATGTTGCAGATATTTCGGTGTTCCATGCAGACGGGTTCCCAGATACATCATTCCCGGATCAATCTCCTTGATGGCTTCCTTAACTCCCTTGTAATAGAGTTCGGCCAACCTGCCGGCAAACTCACTATTCAGGTTATCGGTCACACTTATTGCATTTTTCTCTTCCATAAACTTCTTAGCTTCCAGATAAGCGATATCCGTCCGGTCTGTCAGTTTCAGAAAACGGTCCAGAATTCTTGAATTCTGTGAAGAGAAATTTATCTCATTGTCCGAAAAGAATCCCAATACATTTGCATCATTCAAATAAGACGCCATAGCCGAACGGATATAAGATTTACAGAAGTCCGCCCAATCACTGTACAACACAAGCCCCAATTCATTATCAGAAGTATTTCCTGGATAGGCATGCCCATTCTGCGATCTGAACTGGCTGAGGAAGCCAAACGAAGGTGCAAGAGTCATAGGTGCATTGGGATTACTTTGATTATGCGCCTGAATTTTACTATATGTATTGGTACAAAAAGCACCGGTGCCATGAAAGCCGATAGAGGCCAGTTCTGCCTGCGTCTTCGATAACCACATATTATCATTGCCAAAACGCTTGTTCCAAGCTTCCTTATTACGCGAAGAAGAACCATACCTGAGGGAAGTCACACTTCTTTCATAGTGAGGATATCCCTCGGGATCGATAATCCACCAACGACCGTTGACTTTCTTCACATAAAAGCGTCCTGTGGCTTGTTGCTTGGCACCTGTGGTAAGGCTACCATATTTATTGGTGATAGCCTTGTAGTCACTCTCTGTTTTTATGCTTGGCTTATACTCGCCCATATAAGCCACGATGCGGGTATTTGCTTCAGTCCAACTGGCAACCGGTGGAAACTGGCTCGAATATTTCACTTTGATCGGACGATACGGTTTACCCAGAAGTGAAGGACTGTAAGCCTGCATTTCTCCGGGAGTCGGCAACCCCTCTATAATTTCATCGTCGTCACCTTCGTCCAGAACAACGTCCGGCGGCATGAAGTTAGGATCTTTCACTTCATAGTCTACACATGAAGTCAACATAAACAGACACGCAAAGGATGCCGTTATATAAAATGATTTTATTTTCATGATATTTGCCTTTAAAGATTTTATTTGGAAACACTTCTCACACAACGAACATAACGCGCACTTCCAGTCTTGGCATTATTGGTACTGACATATTTACCAAAACGTATATAACAAGCTTTCTTACCGTCGGTAGTCTCCGTACTTGCCCAATAACTGTCACCGTTTTCCGTATCCCCCATTGTATTCAGGAGAATGCCGCCATGATCGGTGAAGGCCTTATCGAATGCAGCACGTGCAGCCTGTTCTTCCGCCGGAAGCTGACCGGGAAGCAAACTTGAACTATGATTTCCGTTGTAGGCATCATACAAGGCTATCAGCTCGTCTCTTGCCGGCCAATACCAACCTTCTCCTCTCTCCTTGCAATATTGTATAGCCGGAATATCCGCTGCATGTTCACTCTGCGCTATAGTCTGCGTATTGGCATATCCATTTTCACCGTCCGTTACCCCAAAACCTTCTGCAAAACCGTTCGTCCACTTCAGGCTCTCTCGTTTCAAAGATACGATCTTGGCTTTGGAAGGATCTGCCGGGTCCACCCAGAACACAATACCGCCTTCAGCAAGTTCCGTATCCCCATCTTTCGTCACATACTCGCCTATCTTGAAAGGTTCCACAGCTATAGCTTTCTGCTGGCTTACGGTAATGGTAGCCGTAGCCTGGCCTTCACCGGAACCGGCTACGACGGTCACAGTCGCCGTACGCGAACCATCCGTGGTATTCTCCGACAAAGCAGTGAATGTAATCTTGTTTTCTGCCTTGCTTACGGAAAGCCATGTGGAGCCATCACCTTCAATGGTTACCGTATATGAACTCTTATTCGTAGTTACGGTAGACTCTGCCGTGGCACCGGCTTCACTGGTCAGTCCAACCTGGGTAGGGGTAACGGTCAGTGTCGCAGGTTCTTCGGGGAACTTATAGTTACCTATCACTTTCATGGCACGTACGAAGCGGCTTGTACCTGTCTTGGCACCAAAGTCAAATCCATACTTACCGAAGCGGACGTATCTTGCTTTCTGCCCATCTTCACTTTCCGTACTTGCCCAGTAGCTTTCACCATTACCCGTATCAGCCGCTGCATTTATAACAGCTCCACCCAAATCGGTCAGGTACTGGTCGAACATGGCACGGGCCGCTTTTTCCGTATCGCTGATATTGGCAGGCACTGCATTGGTGAATGCCGGATCTTCATGCCCGATACCATTGTATGCGTCAAACAAATCGAGCAATTCATTGGATGCCGGTAAATACCAACCCTCTCCCAATGCTGTACACAAGGCGGCAGCATCATTAGGGCCTGCATTTACAAACAGGGCTGTATTCGCCGGGCCGTCTACTGCTGACAGAGCACCATGTGGCATGATAGATGCTTCATACGGATTGCCGCCCCAACGTTCCAGTGAGATAGCCTTTCCGGATTCCGGATCAGACGGGTCAACCCAGAATATCATACCGAGTCCGTCTTCTGTCACTTGTCCCACTTTCAATGCCTTCTCTTCCGAAGCATCTTTATCTGATTGAGTCACTGTTACGTCTACAGAGAACTCTCCGGAAACCAGCTTCACGACAGTCGAACGCGGTTCACCTGTTTCATTGGCAGCCGTAGCTTTATAAATGGCACGTTTCGGATTCACATCTACCGAGAGCCAGTCTGCCGTATACTCGGCGGTAACCTCACCCTCGGTCGTATAAATAAGAGCCGTTACAGAAGAACCTTCATTCTTCGATATGTTTATAGTGGTTTGGTCATAATTAAATTCCGGCATGATACGCACTTCCCCACGCTCTTTACATGAAATCAGTATCATACTCAAAATCAATGAAACCAGAGTTAGTTTTTTCATATTATGATTCTGTTTTTAATTTATAATTTAAAGTCAACTCTCCTATTTCCACGGATCGCTCTGCGGGAAGTTTTCTGCTCCCATCAGGTCTATCTGCTTCTGTGGTATAGGCCATATTTCGTGTTTGCCTTTCACGAAGTAATCACGACACAAGGCATAATCGGTATCCAGATACGGGTCTTCCGACTTCAAGTCGCCCGAGTGTAC
>USSR01000578.1 GCA_900557355.1 uncultured Bacteroides sp. | reverse complement strand
ACCGGTCTCCCAAACGGGTAAACAAAATAGAGTAGATAGACTTCGACATGGCAGGTGTCTTCTTTCTCGGAACAGTCTGTAGATAGTATTCCAAATCCCTCCAGATCTGTTCTTTATCCGTAACAAGTTTTAACGGGAAAGCCAACAGGCAGACATCCGCTTGTTTGGTTATAGCTCCATCATACGTATCATGCTCTGCCGTTACTCCATTGGCTAGTTTCCGGAAACGAAGTTTCTCTGCCACAGTCGTCCACATAGGGTCTGATTTTACATTCAACAGTTTGGCAGCCTTACAGGCAGCTTCCAGAGTGGATTTCGCAACGCCGTTTGTATAAGCATTATTGTTCACGTTCTTTCCTCCTTGAGGGTTCTGATTCCATTCATCCGCTCCTATTACATTCCTGATTTCATACTCTCCCGCTTCATTCGGTTCCGAACGGCTTACCCAGTATTCGGCAGCAGCACTAAGAATGGGAAATCCCTTTTGACGAAGCCATTCCAAATCCTGCGTCACAGCATAATATTGCCAGGCTGCCATAGCTACATCTCCCGTAATATGATTTTCAAAAGGGCCGTAAATGTTGGTAACTGTATTATCTTCGTTTCCTTTACCACTACTTTCCCACGGGTACATGGCTCCTTTATACCCATGCATGAAAGCGTTATGCCTGGCTGCATCCAAACGCTGATAGCGGTACTCTATCATTGATTCCGCCAATTCGGGATGCAGCAATAATAAAGCCGGAAAAATCCACGTGTCAGCATCCCAGAATACATGCCCGTTGTAACCGAAGCCCGAAAGCCCCATCGGAGAACAGGATAATCCCGAACCTTCCCGCACAAAAGCATACGTGTGATAAAGCATACTGTGAATGTCTTGTTGCGACTGAAGATCACCCTCAATCACAATATCGCTTTCCCAAAGCTTGTCCCATGCAGCGATATGTTTGCTCCATAATCGTTCAACACCCTCTACTGCTGCAAATGCCGTCAACCGTTCCACTTCATTCTTGACGTCAGCATGAGTAGCAGCGGAAAGTGTCGTCCCGACAATCGAAAAAGTGTAAGGCTGGCCTGCCTGCAAACGGACCGTAAATTCTTGTGTATGTACCCCGACTCCGCGTGCACTCCGATGGCATACTTCCGGACGGGGAAAAGAATCGTCGAAAACAAACGATGAACAAGCACCGATTTCAAGTTCCCGGGTCGGAGATTTTGCGATTGATGTGCAGAAATCAATCGCTGTTTTTCCATTGAAGATGCGGTTGAAAGACTCCTGCGGACTACGCAACGATTCATGCACCGTCAGTATATTCGCCACAGCTACTTCTATATTTTCTTTCGGAACGATCCGCACACGCAGTAAACACGAATAAGGTAAATGACGTAATGCCGTATATTGATATTCAATATGTGCAAGCGATTGATAATCAAATTCTCCGCAAAACAATCCCTGACGCATATCCAAAGTCTGTTTATAACCGGATATTTGGGAAGCTTTCACCGTAGTTCCGTTTATCTGCAATTCCGTATCCAGCATATTGATGCCATGCAAGAAATTATTCACTCTTCCCTTTCCATAGATATCATAAAGTCCTCCCAACACGACACGGGAAATCTTCAAAGGATCGGGGGAAGAAACTAATCCCAGCATACCATTGGCTACCGTTATTCCATAATAGGACGAGGGTTCAATCTGTTCGGCAGTTATTTTCCAGGCATCTTGCGCAGATACACCAATGACAGGCCATAACCTGCTCAACAGCAGTAATATTAAAAAGTTCCTTTTTCTCATCTTATCTCTATTTATAAGCCTTTTGTAAATGTACAGTCAGTCTTTTCTCATCGGAGCAGGGCAACGCCTGCTCCGACAAAAAAAGAGACATGCTAACTAAAAGTTTGTATGGATAAAAAACTAATACATATATCCGCTCTTACCCGGATTACCGCCCATCTGCGACCAGGCATTGGCTGCATAGCCTGTCGCCGCTCCTTCAACAGCAAATAGAGTCGGTTTTCCTTCCAGCATACCGGTCACATAGATTGTGCCGTCAGCAGATATGGTGGGCGACGATTTCAGTTCGGTTCCAAGCTGGAGTGAAGCGATAGCTTTTCCTGTAGCCGGTTCGAGTTTCACCAAGGAACCTTTTTCTGCATCATTATAGTAGATATACCCTTCATTATCTATAGCAGGAACGCCATAAGCAGTACCCGCTACTTCCGTTGCCCACAAAACGGAACCTGTAGAAGATATGGCAGTAATATATTTGTCAGTAGCTACATACACAACCCCATTTCCATCAACCACCAAGCCATAACCGGTTTGTTTATTTTCCCCTTTCACGGCAGTATACCATTCTGGAGTCGAAACTTGCCCCTTGGTAGTCTTCTTGGTATCATAGCAATAGACTAATGCTTTTGTCTCATTGGTAGATATGCGGGCTCCTAAATTAAGGCAAAGGATATATGCTTTGCCATCTGCACCAATAGCGATCTGGCTGCCATTAGGCTGGTCATTTGGAGCATAATTCTGCTCATTGGTCGACTTGCTCCAGCTATTGCCTTCCGGGAAGAATATGTGTGTACCATACGATCGTCCACTACTCTGACCCGTGTTAACAAGTATCCTACCATCTTTCAATCCTACACAACCACCATAACTTCCGGAAGACGTTTTTTCCGAATATTTAAGTACCCCGGATACCTTATCATAAATACGGAAATGTTTTCCATCTGTGCTTGGCGCCGAATTCGTTAGGATCATCACATATTGATCCGTGACAGCCGGAGCACCGAAAGGACGCATACTCGATTTTGCACCAATCGCTGTAAACCACATCTGCGTACCACCGTCTGCACCGCCTTTAACAGCATAGAGACTGGCAGACTTGGATGCATCTGCTCCCGCCTTGGTAGTATTGTCTCCGACAGCCACATACACCGTTCCGTCGGAATCCACCGTAGGAGTCGGGTGCTGATAGTCAGAACCTCGGTTCGGTTCATTATTCTGTCCGCAATCAAATCCCCAAGTCCGTTCACCGAGTTTCGTGAAACAAACCAGGTTATAATTGCTGGAAGAAACATATATATACTGACCATCTGTGCTTGTTGCCGGAGAAGTGCCGTACACCACTCCCTGCTCATCGTAGGAATGAGACCATAACACGCCAAGACTACCGGCTCCCTTTGCTATATCCATTGTGACAGTCTTCGTATCTTTCCTTTTTTTATTGTCCGTCACAGTCAGTGATACGTTTATTTTTCCATGCGAACCGAAAGTGATTTTCGGGTTTTCCTCTGTAGAGAGGATAGCACCGAATGTCCATTCTCTTTTGACAATCTCAGACCCTTCCGCTGCTTTCGATTGATCCGTAAAAGCAACCTCTTCTCCCGCTACAATTCGTTCGGGCAACCAGCTGAAGTCTGCCGTAGGACGGACACCGTCATCTATTATTTTAATTGTCTTTTCAAAAACTGATTTCATCGCACCGCGATCCGAAGTGACAGTCAGACGAAAAAGATAGTCTCCGCCCTCTTCCACGCTAAATGGTTCGGGAGCAGTCAGTTCGTAGGAAACTTTACCCATAAATTCCCATTTGCAGACTGCAATCTGGGCATTCTCCGCCGTCGACGTATTTGTCAGGGTAATCAGATCACCAATCTCATAGGATTCTTTATCTGTAGTGAATCCCGCCTGTACCCACGTCTCTTCATCAGGTGTACACCCAACCAACAGACCGATAGCAGCTACCAATAAATATATGATTCTTTTCATTGCGTTTCTGTAATTTTAGATGATCGTTTCATTACTTCACGTATTCCAATTTACCGACGATGGGATAATGATCGGAGATATAAGTGATATTCTGATATACCTTATCGATCGTCTCGAACTTCAAAGCTTTAAAGCCTGTACAAAAGATATGATCTACTATATAAGGATTGGCAGTACCAAAGCCTGTATATGAGTTTTTCGTGTCTGTGACCGGAGCTGATAGACGCACATTAGTCATGAATGTTTTAACCCCGTCAAAGATATCGCTGTCGATCTGTTTGTTAAAGTCAGCAGTCAGCAACATCGGCAATCCTTCCGGATTGAGTTCCGACATTTTATTCACAATCACTTCCATTGACTTGCCCGGAGCGATGGTAGAGCCTACATCAATGTGCGTATTGATAAAGAAGAATTTCTTGCCGGAAGCAATGTGCTTGAAGATTGCCCACGTTGCCACACGCGGAACTGTATTATCCCAACCTTGAGACCCCGGTACATCAGGAGTTTCGGAAAGCCAGAAACAATCCCACTTGACAAGTTCAACAGCCTTTTTTCTATAAAAGATGGGAACAAACTCATCATTGTTGGCATTGTTGGCACGGCGTCCCTTGCCGATATATCCATAATCTTTCCAGTTCTCTTCCAACCACTTCAACTGTGGAGGCCGGGCTTCCTGTATACCGATCACCGTCGGTTTCTGATCTTCAATCATCGGAATAAAGGCTGTCGTACGGGTCTCCCAGGATTTATCTCCCGTATCATTGGTGTTATAATAACGGATATTGAACGACATGACTTTAATTTGGTTATCATTCAGTGACGGGTCTTCCT
>USSR01000577.1 GCA_900557355.1 uncultured Bacteroides sp. | reverse complement strand
TACTTGCGGTAAAGATAGGCACTTTCTTTGATTTGGGCGAATTATACAAGGAAAAAATAAAATAAGGGAGTTTTTAATATCTTTTTTATATGTATATAATGTGGTATTAAATCAAAGTATGGGATATATGATATGAATTAAAATTAAACGTTATTGAATGGAATATGTCCTGATATTATAAAATGGCATGAAAATGTGGAGAACTTTATTTATTTCTATTCCTTTTTGACAGATTATTGAACCTTTGGAATAGATAAAAGGAGTAATTTTACGGTATTCTTAATCTAGGTAATAAGCAGACAAATTTTTATCTAAATAAATTAAAGGGAAGACAATGAATTTAAGTTTTTTGATGGAGAAGAGGCATTCCTATTTTATATCTATGATATTGCTTTGGACGTCTTTTAGTTTGGTGAGTCAGAGCAGTTGTGCGCAAAATCAGGAGAAAATAATATGTAATGGTATTCCTTGGTTTGATGATCAGGGAAAAATTGTAAATGCTCATGGAGCATGTATTGTGGAAGATGCCGGACGGTATTATTTATTCGGGGAATACCGTTCGGATGAAACGAATTCTTTTGTTGGTTTTAGTTGCTATTCGTCCGACGATTTATCTAATTGGAAATTTGAACGTATCGTGCTTCCAATACAAAAAGAGGGATTGTTAGGTCCTAATAGGATTGGTGAACGTGTGAAGGTCATGAAGTGCCCTTCTACTGGAGAATATGTGATGTACATGCATACCGATGATACAAAATACTGTGATCCTTGTATCGGGTATGCCACTAGTAAAACGATTAATGGTGAGTACATATTCCAAGGACCTTTTAAAATAGGGAATGAACCTATCCGAATGTGGGATATGGGAACTTTTCAGGATACCGATGGGACGGGCTATTTGTTGATTCATGAAGGAGATATCTATCGTCTTAGCGAGGATTATCATTCTGCAGAAAAAAGACTCGTGAAGAATATGGCTCCTTATGGCGAGTCGCCTGCCATGTTTAAAAAGAAGGGTATTTATTATTTCTTGTTTTCAAATAAGACGAGTTGGGAAAAGAATGATAATTACTATTTCACAGCTCCGACAGTGAGTGGACCGTGGAAGAAGGGTGGTTTGTTTGTCCCTGAAGGTAAATTGACGTATAATTCACAGACTACTTTTGTCTTTCCTTTGACGCAAGGAAAAGATACAATTCCAATGTTTATGGGAGATCGCTGGTCCTTTCCTCATCAGGCTTCAGCTGCCACTTATGTATGGATGCCTATGCAAGCGGATAAGGGAACACTTTCCATACCGGAATATTGGCAGGCATGGGATATAAAAACATTATCACCGGTGGACGCACTAGATAATGGTCAAATATTATCCCTCCGGAAAATACGATCTGAAGCAGGATGGGAAAGGAGAGGGGAACAGTTGTGCTCAAACTTGAAAAATAGTGTATTGAACATTCCTTTTAGAGGTACGCAGGCAGCTATAATAGGAGAAGCCAATTCTCATGGTGGATATGCAAGGGTGAGTGTACTTAATAAAAAAGGTAAAACTCTTTATTCGTCATTAATTGATTTTTATAGTAAATATCCGGAGTCAGCTATCCGAATAGTAACTCCAAATTTTACTAAAGGAAAATATATTTTGAGAGTTGAGGTTACAGGAATTTCACCAGTGTGGACGGACAAGACAAAAGCTCGATATGGTAGTGACGATTGTCTGGTTACATTGGATAAAATAGTTGTTTTTGAATAATATATTAATCATGGTAAAAAAATAAAATGGAAAAAGTAAAGAAGATGTTACCTAAGTTTTGTGGCTTCCTGTTTTTCGGAACGATGTGTACATTTGTTTCGGCACAGAAAATTAACTATCAGGTGAATCCTCAAACAGGAGCCTTGCAAACATTAAGTATTGCGAACGACCCACAGAAGATGAACTGGTTGGTAGTTACTGACGGAAGTCAATATCGGTGGGTCAAGGAGAATTATGGATGGGGATTAGGATATGCGACTCAAGTAAAGGGAAATCGGAAAGAAAAAGTATCTTGGGAAATCCCTACAGAAATGAAGCAAGAAGGAAACGAGGTCGTTTATATGGCAGGTGACATACGTATATGTGTGAAAAGAAAAATGGTAGGTGATGAGCTTGTAGAAGAATATACTTTTCGGAATCAGGGAGAGGATGAGGTGGTACTTGTTGATATAGGCGTCTATACACCATTTAATGATAATTATCCCGGTTCGCGTACATGTATAAATGCCCGCACTAATACCCATATTTGGGAGGGAGAAAATGCCGCCTACATAAATGCTCTTCGAATGGGAGGCTATGCGCCGCACCTGGGGTTAGTGTTGACGAAGGGGGCAGTTAAAAGTTATGAGATATGGGAGCGTGGCAGAGATAAAGGCAATTCTCATACAAGAGGGATTATAACTCTGAATTTGCCGGATTTGCAGTTGATGCCCGGGAAAGAATATTCGATATCTTGGTGTTTATTTGCTCATAAAGGTATAGACGATTTTCGTCAGAAACTGTTAGAAAAGGGAAGTGTATTTGTTTCTTGTAATAAATATGTGTTTGAAAAAGGGGAGAAGGCATTTATAGAGTTGGCCGCTGAAAACTCTATTCAGAAATGTGTATTAAAAAAACAGGATATTCATATTCCGATGAAAAAGCGAGGTAACTTGTGGATAGCAGAAGTTAAGATGGAGCAATTAGGAGAGAATCGTTTTGATATTTTTTATGGGGAGGGGAAACAAACGCACGTAACTTGCTTGGTTATCGATAATGTGGACAGCTTGATAAAAAAACGGGTTGACTTCATTTGTGACCATCAGCAGATGAAAGAGTCAAATACACGTAAAGATGCTTTCATGGTTTATGATAACGAAAAGAATGAAATATATTTGAATAATACTCGCAACTGTAATCCTGTCGATCGGGATGAGGGTGCCGAACGTGTTGGAATGGGAGTCTTGTTGGCTAAATATTATCAATTGCATCCTGATGATCATATAAAAACAGCTTTGTTGAAATATGCAAAATTTTTGCGTAATAGATTGCAGGAAAGTGATTATAAGACATTTTCTTCTGTTGACCGTAAAGGACGGAATAGAGCATATAATTATGCATGGGTTGCGGATTTTTATTTTCAAATGTACAAAATCACAGGAGACAAGCAATATGCAGTAGATGGCTATATGACTTTGCGGTCTATGTTTCGTCAGTTCGGACATGGTTTTTATGCTATAGGGATTCCTGTGCATTTAGGGTTGCAAACATTGAAAGCTGCCAATATGAATGTTGAATGTGAAACTCTGAAGAATGATTATATACAGGTTGGGGATACTTTTGTGAAAAACGGACTGAATTATCCGGCAAGTGAGGTTAATTATGAACAAGCAATTGTAGCTCCTTCAATTATCTTTTTGTTACAGCTTTATATGGAAACGGGAATTCAAAAATATTTGGATGGAGCTAAACAGCAAATGCCGTCATTGGAAGCGTTTAATGGGAATCAACCAAGTTATCATCTGAATGAAATTGCTATCCGGCATTGGGATGGTTACTGGTTTGGAAAACGGGAGATGTGGGGAGATACCTTTCCTCATTATTGGAGTACATTAACAGGAGCTGCTTTTTATCTTTATGCACAATGTGTCGGAGACAATACTTATAAAAGACGTGCTGAAAATATTGTAAGGAACAATCTTTGCCTGTTCTTTGAAAATGGTAAAGCCTCTTGTGCTTATATCTATCCTAATAGGGTAAACGGCGTAAAAGCCGGATTTTATGACCCTTATGCTAATGATCAGGATTGGGCATTAGTTTATTATTTATTGGTGAATAAGGATATTTATTAGTGAGTGATAACAAGTTTTTAGATCACAATAAAGCCGGTTAACTTCAAACATTAACCGGCTTTATTGTGACTTTATCTATGTACTTGTTATTCTGGGATACCCAAAGCTGTAAATTCATAAATGCCGTCAGCCCACATTGCGGAATTACCTTTATGTACATTGACAACACCATAGATACGTAGACGTAAATATCTATAAGCTGTAGGATCTTCTACATTCAGAATCAGAAAGCCCACTTGCCAATTTGTTCTGCCATCTACGAGCATTTTGTAACTTTTGCCATCCAGGCTTCCTTCAATAGTGTATTTATAGGCTGCTTCAGAACCATTGACTAATCTTGTAGAAAGATTAATTTCTGAAATTCTAGCTTTTTTCTGCATGTCTACAGTGAACATATAAGGTGTACCTATGGTAGCATTTGAACTTTTTTGGAAGTAAGTAGAGGAGTCTAAGCTTGCTCCATCCGTAATACAGTCAGCTTTGACTCCTTTTGCTCCAGGTACAGCAGATGTAACAGGAACATTTAATGTCAAATTCTTACCATTTTGTACAGGGATAATTCCATAATTGTCATTGAATTCCAAATATCTGTAATAATCCATAGAAGCATACCCTTTATTAAATGCAGCAATAGAGATTCTGGGAAAGTTGCCGTCCGGAGTTTTATATTTCCTTTGTGCCCCCCAATGATAGCTCCATACTCCATAAGTTGTTCCTACTTTACTAATTCTGTTAAACTGTGCATCA
>USSR01000576.1 GCA_900557355.1 uncultured Bacteroides sp. | reverse complement strand
ACGGACTTCGTGGTGTAGCGGCCCTTATGGTAATATGGTATCATATATTCGAAGGCTATGCTTTTGCAAGCGATACCATGATTACGACGTTCAATCATGGATATTTAGCCGTAGATTTTTTCTTTATCCTTTCAGGTTTCGTTATTGGCTATGCCTATGATGACCGCTGGGGTAAGAGTCTTACAATGAAAGATTTCTTTAAGCGTCGTTTGATACGTCTTCATCCTATGGTGATAATGGGGGCTGTCTTGGGGGCTATTACATTTTGTATTCAGGGTTCCGTGCAATGGGATGGAACACATATCGGCATCTCCATGATAATGCTGTCTCTGCTTTGCACGATATTCTTTATTCCCGCAATGCCGGGCGTAGGTTATGAAGTTCGTGGCAACGGTGAGATGTTTCCATTGAACGGGCCTTGCTGGTCATTGTTCTTTGAATATATAGGTAATATTCTTTATGCTTTGTTTATTCGTCGCTTATCTAATAAGGCGCTGACTGTGCTCGTTGTATTGTTTGGAGTGACATTGGCGCTATTCGCGGTCTTCGATGTTTCCGGTTATGGAAATATAGGTGTAGGATGGACATTGGACGGTGTAAACTTTGGCGGTGGGTTGTTGAGAATGCTGTTCCCGTTTTCTGTGGGGATGCTTATGTCGCGTAACTTCAAGCCTATGAAGGTGAAAGGCGCGTTCTGGATATGTACCATTGTATTGATTGCTTTGTTCTCAGTACCCTATCTGGAAGGTGCGGAGCCGATTTGCACAAATGGCCTTTATGAAGCATTTTGTATTATTGTAGCTTTCCCAGTCCTTGTATGGATAGGAGCATCGGGAACTACTACGGATAAAAAGTCAACTCAGATATGTAAGTTTCTGGGAGATATCTCTTATCCGATTTATGTGATACATTATCCGTTCATGTATCTGTTCTATGCATGGTTGATTAAAAATCAACTCTTTACTTTAGAGCAGACCTGGCAGGTTGCCTTATGTGTTTATGCATGGAATATATTACTGGCCTATTTGTGTTTGAAGTGGTATGACGAACCCATACGAAAATACTTGGCTAAACGTTTCTTGAAGAAAAAATGATAGTTTACAACAGGGTTGAGGGGTGTTTCTGAAAAGAAGCGCCTTTTTCTGATATAATAAGATTGGGCAAAGACGGATTTCGCAGGATTTCAGCTCTAATTTTAATATTTGGATTCATATTAGTTACAATATTGTTTATTTTGTTATCATCTTGCTTTGATATTGAAAGTTTTTTAGTATGTTTGTCGCATTATTAATGAAAAACACGTCTTTTCAATGAAAAAGCAAGATTTCCTGTTTATTATTCTGGTAGTGGTAGTCTTTCTACCCTTCTTTTTGAGTGACGCGGTTTATGACTGGTATAAGTCGTTCAATGCTGAACACGGCATGGTGATGAGCTTTCTGAAGTTTGCCATTCTGTCTTCGTTGGGCGAAGTGCTGGGATTACGAATAAGTGCGGGAGTATACAACCGGAAAGGCTTCGGTATTATTCCGCGCATGGTGGTATGGGGCATACTTGGTATGGGTATCAATGCCGCTATGATTATCTTTTCAAAAGGTGTGCCGCAGTTCATGGAGTATATGGGAATGGCAAATGCTGCCGCAACGTTTACAAGTGAAGCGATGTCTCTCGATAAGGTGCTGGTGGCGCTGGCCATATCGGTAACGATGAACACAATCTTTGCTCCGGTATTCATGACTTTCCATAAAATAACAGATACTCATATCCTGATGTGCGGCGGTTCTATTAAGAGTCTTATCACTCCTATTCCGATGACGAAAATCATCACCGGACTGAACTGGAACGTTCAATGGAACTTCGTTTTTAAGAAGACAATCCCGTTCTTCTGGTATCCTGCACACACCATTACTTTCATGCTTCCGCCGGATATGCGCGTATTGTTTGCGGCATTGCTGGGCATTGTGCTGGGAGTATTGCTGGCAGTGGCGGCACGGAAATAGTTTTTTTATTACCTTTGCTTCCTGCTAAACGAAAATAGATGTATGAAACTATATAGTAAGCAGGAAGCAATCGCACGCATGAATATGCTGGCAGGCTGTTCAAAGTCGTTTGTCTTTCTGATTGATTATTCGCAGGAACAGGTTTATGTGGAAGAGACGGCAGAGGTCTCACCGGAGGAGTTGATATATAACCTGAATGGATTTACGAATGAAGCAGTTGCCGGTTTAACGGATGAATTGCTTTCGGAGAGTTTGCCGGAACAGATAGAATGGATCTCACAGCCTGTTTCTTTCCGGGAATATAGTCGTGCTTTCAGACATGTGAAAAAGAATATTCTTGCCGGAAACAGCTTTCTTACGAATTTAACTTGCCGGACTCCGGTACAAACCAATCTGACTTTAAAGGATATATATTGTAACTCCCGTGCTTTATATAAAGTATGGGTAAAGAATCGTTTTGTAGTTTTCTCTCCGGAGATTTTTGTTCGGATAAAGAAAAGGATTATCAGCTCTTATCCCATGAAAGGTACGATAGACGCTACCCTGCCCAATGCCGTACAGACCTTGATGAATGACGGGAAAGAAGCGGCGGAACATGCCACGATTGTGGATCTGATCAGGAATGATCTGAGTATTGTGGCATCTCGTGTCCGAGTGGAGCGTTATCGCTATATAGATGTGTTGCCGACAAACCGGGGACCGATATTGCAGACCAGCTCGGAGATATGCGGTGAACTTCCAGAAGATTACAAACGGCAGTTAGGTGATATTCTTTTCAGTATGTTGCCTGCCGGCTCTATTACCGGAGCACCCAAAAAGAAGACGATGCAGATTATTCGTGAAACTGAGGGATATGAACGGGGATTCTATGCGGGAATAACCGGATATTTCGATGGAGACAGTCTGGATAGTGCCGTGATGATACGTTTTGTAGAGCAAGAGGCGGACGGAATGTATTTTAAAAGCGGTGGTGGCATTACTTTCAAGAGTGACGCCCACAGTGAATATGAAGAAATGAAACAGAAAATATATGTGCCGATTTATTGAAACGATACAAGTACGTGACGGTAAGTTGCAGAATCTTGCCCATCACAACCGTAGGATGAATGAGACGAGACAGGCGGTTTTCGGAATGGTGGATCAACTGGATATTCTGAATTATATAGAGGATTGCCCTGAAAGTGGTTTTTATAAATGCCGGGTAGTTTATGGCAGAGAAGTATGTGAAGTGATATTTTCCGTTTATACAATAAGGGCTGTACGTTCACTCCGGTTGGTAGGTTCGGATACGATTGATTATCGCTACAAAAGTACGAACCGGAAGGAATTGGAAGCATTGTATGCCCTGCGCGATAACCAGGATGATGTGCTGATTGTCAGAAACAATCTTTTAACAGATACTTCCATTGCTAATGTGGCGTTAGAAAAAGAGGGAGTCTGGTATACGCCAAGGACTCCCTTATTGAAAGGCACAAAACGTGCATTGCTGTTGGAACAGGGGGTACTGACGGAATGTGATATTCCGTCAGATGAGATTTCCTCCTATTCACATATCGCTTTATTTAATGCGATGATTGATTTTCAGTCTCTGGTTCTGGAGATTAACCGGGATACGGTTATTCGTATTTGATACTATCTACCGGATTATTTCTTGCTGCCCGATAACTGTTCAGGCATACTGTGAGCAGGGTGATGCAGACAGTGAAGAACAAAGGAAGCAGGAAATGAAGAATACCAATGTGTACATGGTAAGCAAATTGTTGCAGCCAATAATTCATCAGATAGCAGACCAGGGGTACAATGAGTATAAACGCTATGCCTATGTAGTACAGGAGCGGGCGATTGAAAAGCCATAATATTTGCCCGAATGATGCACCGTGAATCTTCCGAATTCCTATTTCGCGTATACGTTGCTGGATAGCATAATGGGTGATGCCGAATAGCCCGAACAGTGTTAGGAATAAACTGATTGATGCATACATCAGCAGGATGCGGGAAAAGTCGGTGACTTCCTGATTATTGGAGATCAGTACCTGATAAGGGTCTTCATAATTGAATGGAGTACCGGGGTATTTCTTCTCCCATAATCCGCGAAGATGATGGATAACTGCTGTGCGATCTTGTTCGTCAAACCGTAAGGTCAATGTGGTATAGTTATCTTGTGGCGTTTCGTGCAGAATCATTCTCAGTGGAAACACATTGTTTGTGAGCGAATATTTCTTGAAATCCTTCATGATACCGATAATAGTACCTTTCTCACTCTTTTCGGGCACGTATTTAGAGATCGGTTGTCCCACCGGGTCTTCTCCTTCGGGCACAAGATAGCGAATGAAGGACTCGTTGATGATGACCGGCACAGAAGTACGGGACAATAGATGGAGCGTTTGTCGGGCATCCAGCAAGTCGAAATTGTATATATCCAGGAAGTCCGGACAGTTTTCATAAAGTTCAAGCATCAGAAGGTCATTCTTCTCACCATTTTGGCGGGGAACGGCCATACTCATGGTATAAAGACCTGATTTGGACGGTACAACAGATTTTACTCCGGGGATGGATTTAATGTCTTCTATCCAAGTAGGTAAAGGGGATTGCCGGGAGTCGCCGATTCCAAAATCAACGATTCCTT
>USSR01000575.1 GCA_900557355.1 uncultured Bacteroides sp. | reverse complement strand
TTGGAGTTTGTAGAAGGCATTGTAAAAGGGGATGTAACCATTCTAAGCCAGGCAGTGACTTTGGTGGAAAGCGTGAAAGTTGAACACCAGGCAGTGGCACAAGAAGTCATTGAGAAATGCCTGCCTTATTCCGGAAATTCTATCCGTGTAGGTATCAGTGGTGTACCGGGAGCGGGTAAAAGTACTTCCATTGATGTTTTCGGTCTGCATGTATTGGAGAAATATGCAGGTAAACTGGCGGTGCTGGCCATCGATCCCAGTAGTGAGCGTAGTAAAGGCAGTATTTTGGGTGATAAGACACGTATGGAGCAACTTTCAGTTCATCCTGCATCCTTTATTCGTCCCAGTCCATCGGCAGGGTCTCTGGGGGGAGTAGCCCGTAAGACGCGTGAGACGATTATTCTTTGTGAGGCTGCCGGTTTCGATAAGATATTTGTAGAAACAGTAGGTGTAGGACAGAGTGAAACAGCTGTACATTCTATGGTCGATTTCTTCCTGCTTATTCAGTTAGCCGGTACGGGCGATGAATTGCAAGGCATCAAACGGGGTATTATGGAAATGGCCGACGGTATTGTTATCAACAAAGCCGATGGTGATAATCTGGAGCGTGCTAAGCTGGCTGCAACTCAGTTCCGTAATGCTCTGCATTTGTTCCCTGCTCCTGAATCAGGATGGACGCCACAGGTAATGACCTATTCCGGCTTCTATAACTTGGGAGTGAAAGAAATCTGGGATATGATTTATGATTACATTGCTTTTGTGAAGGACAACGGCTACTTTGATTACCGCCGTAATGAACAAAGTAAATACTGGATGTACGAAAGTATTAACGAACGCCTGCGTGATAGTTTCTATCATAATCCGGTTATAGAAGCTATGCTGGGTGATAAGGAACAGCAAGTATTGCAAGGTAAGCTCACTTCGTTTGTTGCTGCAAAAACTTTACTTGATACATACTTTAGTGAGATGAGAAAGGGGTAGAATAGCTCGTAACTTGTAGCTATCTCACACTTCTTTCCCCTCCTTCTCAAAGTCTGCCTTCGACTTACTCTTCGTCACAATATATACGCCGAGGAACACTAAGGCAACGGCTATTCCCTTTTCCCAGCCGAATACTCCCAAGCCCATGATAATGGCAGCGATAGAAGCTACGATGGGCTGCATATAATTGTACATACTCACCACTGTGGGGCGCAATAGTCTTTGCGCAGTCATGATGAAGATATAAGCAAGAAAACTACCGCCTATTACCACATAACCTATTTGTACGTATGCTGTAGTGGATACCTCTGCCCACTGGATACCTGCCACATCCTGATAAGAGAATGGGATATAACACATAGATGCATATATAAACATCCACTTATTCAACGTAATAGGAGAATATTTCTGCGATAACCCCTTGAATACAGTCAGATAAATAGAGAAACTGATTTGTGCTACCAGACAAAGTAAATCTCCGATGATGCTGCCGTTGCCACTGCCTGCAGTCTGACTACTTAAAATAAGTGTCAGTGCTCCCATAGCTCCCACGAAGATACCCAGTACTTTCAGATTCGTGATAGGCTCTTTCAGATAGATAGCGGCAATAATCATGGTCACGATGGGAAGTGTGGTTGTCACAATAGAGGCATCGATGGGTGAAGTCATTGAAAGACCGAAAATATATACCCCTTGATTGAATACCAGTGCAAAGAGCGAAGCAAAGAATATCTTCAGCATATCGCGGTGGTCCACATGCTCATATTTACAAAATGCGGACAACAGCCAGAAACAAGCTGCCGCACCCACCATTCGGAATGTGGTCACCGATAAAGCTGAGAACTCCATAAGTGCGGATTTGCCGATAGGAGCCATAAGACCCCACTAAATGTTGGCAGTCAGGGCGAATATATGCCCTTGTACATTCTTGTTCATACTCTTTTTGTTTTTGAGGCTGCAAAAGAACAACTATTTTGGGAAACTAAAAAATAATCCTGTATATTTGCTTTGATTAAAAGCAAAAACTATGGAAGAACAAGCCAATTATATCCAACGTATCGAGATACACAGGTTGTGGGATCGCTTTAACATAGCCTGGGATTTGCGTCCCGATGTGAATATCCTTTCCGGTATCAATGGAGTAGGGAAGACTACGATCCTTAACCGTTCTGTTCACTATCTGGAAGAGCTTTCGGGTGAGATAAAGAATGGTGAGATAGAAGGAGTACGTATTACGTTCGATCGTCCGGATGCCACGTATATCCCATACGACGTAATCCGCAGCTATGACCGTCCTTTGATAATGGGCGACTTTACCGCCCGCATGGCTGATCCGAACGTCAAATCCGAACTAGACTGGCAACTCTATCTTTTGCAACGCCGTTATCTTGACTATCAGGTTAACATTGGAAACAAGATGATCGAGCTTCTTTCAGGCGATGAGGAACAGCGTTCGCAAGCTGCTTCCCTCTCTTTGCCCAAGCGAAAGTTTCAGGACCTGATGGACCAGTTGTTCAGTTATACCCGCAAAAGCATAGATCGCCGCAGCAATGAAATCATTTTCTATCAGGACGGTGAACGCCTGTTGCCCTATAAACTTTCTTCCGGTGAAAAACAGATGCTGATTATCTTGCTCACTGTGCTGGTGCGCGATAATGCCCATTGTGTTCTCTTTATGGACGAGCCCGAGGCCTCCCTTCACATCGAGTGGCAGCAGAAACTTATCAGCATGATACGTGAACTGAATCCCAATGTGCAACTGATACTCACTACCCATTCTCCCGCTGTCATCATGGAAGGCTGGCTGGATGCAGTGACGGAAGTGAGCGATATTTCGAGAATAATAGGGGTAGAGTGATAGAGTGATAAAGTGATAATATACCCATGGCTACTTCTTTAAAACATAATCTCACCTCCGCCTATTTCAATGCCGCCAACAAACTCTATCCCAAGAAGGCGCGTCGTCGTATTGTGGCATACGTGGAAAGTTACGATGATGTAGCTTTCTGGCGCACATTGTTGGCAGAGTTCGAGACAGATGATTACTATTTCCAGGTGATGCTGCCTTCAGCCACTTCTCTTGCCAAAGGTAAGAAGATGGTGTTGATGAATACGCTGAACACTACTGAATTGGGCAAGAGCCTGATAGCCTGTGTGGACAGTGACTACGACTTTCTGCTACAAGGCAAAACGAACGTTTCACATAAGATAAACAGTAGTCCCTACATATTCCAGACGTATGCCTATGCCATCGAGAATTTCCATTGCTATGCTGAAAGCTTGCATGAAGTTTGTGTACAGGCTACGTTGAACGACCGTATGTTGATAGACTTTCCTGCTTTCCTGAAACGCTATTCGCAGATTATTTATCCGCTCTTTTTGTGGAACGTCTGGTTCTACTGCCAACGGGATACATATACTTTCCCGATGTACGATTTCAATGCCTGCACCCGCTTGCAGGAAGTCAATGTGCATCATCCCGAACGGACGTTAGAGCCTGTGCAGCGTGCCGTTGATAAGAAACTTTCTGAGATGCGCAGGCGATTTTCGCGAAATATAAAAGCGGTGGAGGCTTTAGGCGTGGAGTTGGAGAGACTGGGATTGAATCCGGATACGACTTACCTATATATACAGGGGCATCACCTCATGGACGGTGTTGTGATGAAACTTCTTATCCCCGTATGTACCGTATTGCGTCGTGAGCGCGAACAGGAAATCAAACGTCTGGCTGCTCACAACGAGCAGTTCCATAACGAACTGACCAGTTATGAGAATAGCCAGACCAACGTCAGCCTGATGTTGAAAAAGAACAGCGGATATAAGAACCTTTACTTGTATCAGTGGTTAAAAGAAGATATAGGAGACTTCCTGAACAGGGAGCGATAATTACTAACCATTAACCCCAAAATTAATTCTTAGTATCATGAGCATTGTACAACAAATTAATGAAGGACTTCAGACTTTAGGTTTCAGCCAGTCATTAGCCGACCAGTTAGATCAATTTATTGCATTTCTGGGAGTTCTCCTGGTGGCTTATCTGGCAGATTCCATTTGCCGGAAAGTCTTGCTGAAAGTCGTTTCGCGTTTGATAAAACAAACAAAAGCTACCTGGGATGACATTGTCTTCGACCGGAAGGTGATGGTGCACCTTAGCCGCATGGTGGCACCTATTCTTATTTATATCCTGCTGCCCCTGGCTTTTTCCGATGCGGGATCGGCAACGTTGGCGCTTATTATGCGTTTCTGCCTCATCTTTATTATTATAATGTTTCTTAGCTTTATCAGCGCTTTGCTTACTGCGGTTTATACCGTATATAGCGAGAAGGAACAGTTTCGCGACCGCCCTCTGAAGGGACTTTTGCAGACTGTGCAGGTAATTCTTTATTTTGTCGGGGGCATCATCGTCGTCAGCATACTGATTGACCGCTCACCCGGTGTATTGCTCACCGGTCTGGGAGCTTCGGCTGCCGTGTTGATGTTAGTGTTCAAAGACAGTATCATGGGCTTTGTTTCCGGTGTGCAACTTTCTGCCAACAATATGCTGAAAGTGGGAGACTGGATCACCATGCCTAAGTATGGAGCGGATGGTGACGTAATAGAAGTATCATTGAACACGGTGAAGGTGCGCAATTTCGACAAGACCATCACTACGT
>USSR01000574.1 GCA_900557355.1 uncultured Bacteroides sp. | reverse complement strand
GCTAGCGGAAACGCTGACGGTAGGAGGTGCAATTTCAGGAAACTGTTCAACGGGAAGCTGCGAAAGTCCTATCAATCCGATGATAAGAAAAACGACCGAAATTACTCCTGCGAGAATAGGCCGGTCTATAAATGTTCTGATTTTCATAACGGCATCTTATTCTTTAGTCGGATCACTCTTGATTACTGTTCCCTCACGCACCAGTCCGGCACCCTCGGCTATAATAACATCACCCGGTGCAAGCCCTGTTTCGACGATGTATTCAGTACCGTTATTCAACCGGAACACTTCTACCGGGGTTGATTTCGCTTTGCCGTCGACTACTTTATATACAAATATACGATTCTGCAATTCGTAAGTAGCTGCCTGCGGAATGATGATACCTCCTTTCTTTATGGTAGGAACAACGACTTTACCACTTCCACCGTTACGCAGGAACTGGTCGGGGTTGACAAAAACAGCCCGCAGCCCAACAGCACCGGTTCCTTCATCCACCGTACCGCTGATAGCATCTACCTTTCCGACATGGGAATAAGTTTTTCCATTGCTCATAGTCAGTTCCACTTCGTCCATGTTTTCTATCGCTTTTTTAAGTGAACCATACTGTTGCACAAAGTCGAGTATTTGATTCTCCGTCATGGAGAAATAGGCATATACTTCGCTATCGTCCGAAACTGTGACTAACGGCTCGGTGATACTGCTGTTCACCAACGCCCCTACACGATAAGGAATCATGCTGGCTACTCCGTTCACCGGGCTTTTTACTTCAGTATAAGAAAGGTCATTGCGCGCATTCACTTCCTGTGCTTTAGCCTGTGCCAATGCTGCTTCTGCCGCCGCTTGTTCATTGCGGGCTGTTTGCAGATCGAATTCGGACACAATCTGTTCTTTGTAAAGTTCAGCTTTGCTATCCGCTGTCAATTTAGCAGTGGCAAGCTTGGCTTCCGCGCTTTTTACATTAGCCACTGCTGTTTCCAACGCTGCTTTATAAGGAACCTGGTCGATAATGAAAAGTGTCTGCCCTTTATGAACGGGATCTCCTTCATTGATACATATCCGGGTAATTATACCACTCACCTGCGGACGAATTTCAACATACTGCCGCCCTCGTAGCGTAGCTGTATAATCGGATTTCAAAATCTGGTCACTTTGTGTTACGGTAAGTGTTTTGTACGTGGCATCTGCCTCTTTCTGTTGCGAACCTCCACAAGCACATAGCAGAGGCAAACAAACCAAGGCAAAAATGATTAGTTGTTTCATTGTAGCTATATTTAAATGATTGTTAATGATTTATAACCCATTATTCTATAAAAAGCGCGACTGACCAAATCTAAGAATTATCAAACAATAAAATAAGAATGTAGTGACGAACAGCAAGAATATGATGACGAACGGCAAAAGGGAATGCTTGGGGTTTCAGAACAATCTTTTATCTTTGCAAAGAAGTGAGAAAATATACTTCCGGGAGTTAAACGAGCAATGAGAAGAATATGAAACGTACTAATATACCTGTTTACATCGACTTGCTTTTCTGTCTGGTAATCATGCCGCCCATCATCATGTTAGTGCCGGTAGACAAATGGATTGTACACCACACAGTCTTTATGCTGACCCTGATTGTCTATCTCTACGGTCTGTACTTCATCTACCGTAAAGTGAAACTACCGATGCTTTTCATGCAACGGAAGTTCGGACATATCTTATTGCTCATGTTATCGCTTATCTTTATCACATGGTTGCTAACCCACTTTCCATATCCACCGGAACCCAACCATATAGACCCGATGATGCATAAAGCCCGGCAGCACATGCGGGCGCAAACTGTGTGGTTCTTTTTCCTGGTAGTGACGGGGTTCAGTCTTTCCATAGAACTGATCTTTGAACTTTTCCGGCAAATTCTTTCCAAACAGGAGATTGAAGCGGAAAAGAACAAGGCGGAACTGGCTCTCTACAAGGCGCAAATCAATCCGCACTTCCTTTTCAATACATTGAACGCCCTCTACGGACTGGTACTTACGAAGTCGGACAAAACAGAATCCGCCTTTATCAAGTTTTCCAATATCCTGAAATATATGTATGCCCAAACTACTTCTGATCTGATTTCCATCAGCAATGAAGTAGAATATATACGCCAATATGTTGATTTACAATCTTTGCGTTTAAACAAGCATACGAAAGTGGTATTTGAAACCGAGATGGATGACGAACAGATACAGATTCCTCCGATGATTCTCATTACTTTTGTCGAGAACAGTTTCAAATACGGTGTTTCGTCCGACACGGACTGTACTATTTTTATTCGTATCATCGTAAAGGAAGGGCAGCTTATCTTCGAAACCGAGAATATGATTATGAAGGAGAACCATCAAAATCCTCATGCCATCGGAATAGACAATTGCCGTAAACGGCTGGAACTTCTTTATCCCAACCGCTTTGTATTGCTTACAAAAGAAGAAAACGGATACTTCAAAACCTATCTTAACATTCAACTACGATGAAAAAGCTGACTTGTATCGCTATTGACGACGAACCGATTGCATTGCTCATCATCAGCCAGTTTTGCGAACGAAAAGGCGGACTGGAACTTACTACTTTCAGCGAACCGCTGACCGGGCTGAAGGAAATAGCCCGGTGCAAACCTGATCTGGTCTTTCTGGATATTGAAATGAACAGCATCAGCGGATTGGATATTGCCCATGCACTTCCTCCCGAGAGTTGTCTCATCTTTACGACAGCCCATGCACAGTATGCACTGGACGGCTTCGACCTCGATGCCGTGGATTTTCTGCACAAGCCCTTCGCTTATGAACGATTTGAAAAAGCAGTGGAGAAAGCGATTGTTTTTATTGAAGCACGCCAGAACAAACTACCGGAAAACATCATAATCAAACAAGAATACAATAATATATCTATTCCTATCTCCGATATTCTTTATATCGAAGCAATGGAGAATTATACGAAAATATTCCGTATAAACGGCAACTATATATTATCACGCACAAGTCTGAAAAGTATTCAGGAGATGTTACCCGAAAAGGCTTTTCTACGTACACACCGCTCGTATATCATTCCGGTTAATAAGGTGGAACGATTTTCTAAACGGGAAATAAACCTGACCGGATGCCGGATTGTAATCCCCATAGGAAGACAATACGCAGAAAATGTCTATGCTACATTGACGGCCAGGAATATGGTACTATAAACAAGCCTACAGAAAGCCGGAGCTTTTAAAATCAACTTCCGCCCTTCTGGGTATAAATTAATTTATCTCTTTGGCTTATTGTCCACAAGCCATCTATCAGTCGTACATTTTTCGTATCATCGTCCTCCACGTTCCACGCATAACCTCCCGAAGGCAGGCTACGTCTCTCCAATATTTCATTGGGCTGATTATTGGAAAAGAAAAGTTCCAGCTGTGTAGAATCGGGACTAAAAACAATGAAAGCAGAAGTGTCACTATCATCCACCGCCTCTGTACGAATCCCTTTCTCAAACAAGCGGATACAGTCTTTTTGCACTTCACACCATACGTATCCGGCAGAACCGATACAGCCATGTTCATCCCGGTCACCTCCTACAAGCGGAGATTGCGGATACTGAACTAATTTGGTAGCCGGCATCCCCGGTGTATATTTTCCTGTATAAAACACTTCCAGCGTATCATTCAGAAGTAAACCGTTGACTTCTTCTTTATTTGCATCCATCGTACTGAATGAAAGGGTATCATTCTTATCGGTGACAATCGTTACCGTATTCATGGTTGCATCACTTACAATTCCTTTAGAACTACTCACTTTCGACGAGCAACCTGCCATGAGGCACAGAGTACCTACCGCTAATAGCATTGTTTTCATTTTCTTTAAATTTTGCTTTATTTTAAATTAATGCAAAGATAAAGGTTATACACCAATATCCCGTTTCTACAAAATAAATTAATTTCGGGACAGTTTGTTCAGTTGCACTGTCTAAAATGCCTATATTGGACAACGATCTATTAGAAATTCAGTCTACCTTTGTGATGTAGATAATCAAAAGTAAATACAGAATGCCATGAAAGAAACTTTTCAAATTCCAACTCCCGAAACACTGGAAGCCTTGACAGGTAAGGAACTTTATGATCTATGGACTTCACTTCACCAACTTATCGAACAGAAATACAATATGGAACAAATGTGGAATCATGGAGGGAAAAAATGGACTTACGAATACAAATATCGCAGAGGCGGAAAAACTCTATGTGCCCTATACGCCAAAGAACAAACGATTGGGTTCATGGTTATTTTAGGTAAAGATGAACGCACTAAATTCGAATCCATGCGAGAAATGTTCTCCAATGCGGCTCAAAAGATATATGATGAGACGACCACTTTCCATGATGGGAAGTGGCTTATGTTCGAATTAAAAGATACTTCTTTATTTAATGATATAGAGCGGCTCCTATCTATCAAACGAAAACCCAATCGATGATTGAATCAGAAATAAATAAGAGGTATTGTCAAAGTTGCGGGATGCCTCTCCGCTTTGATGTAGAGAAATATCTGGGTACTAACTCTGACGGTTCGCGAAGTGACGAATATTGCTATTACTGCCTGAAAGACGGAAAATATATCGTCGACATTCCGATGTCGGAAATGATTAATATCT
>USSR01000573.1 GCA_900557355.1 uncultured Bacteroides sp. | reverse complement strand
TCTGTCTTCAGGTTTCAGTTGCAGTTCGTCATAGATAAAAGAGTCGTCGAAGCCAATATTCTTGGCATCGGTCTTATTGTTTCCATAGTACATTTTATCCAATCGCGCCCAGTAAATCGCACCGAGACACATGGGACAAGGTTCGCAGGAAGTATAGATTTCGTATCCGCTAAGATTAAAAGTACCGAGTTTGGCAGCTGCGGCACGTATCGCACTCACTTCGGCATGAGCAGTGGGGTCACAAGATGCCGTAACACGATTTACTCCTGTTGCAACTATTTCCCCCTCTTTCGTGGCAATCACAGCACCGAAAGGACCTCCACCATTTTCAACATTTTCTTTGGAGAGCTCGATTGCTTTCCGCATTAAGTCTTCTCTAGTCATGGCACAAAAAATATATTGTTAGTTTCATTTTCCCTTTGCTTCTTTTTACAAAGATAGAAAAAACTAACAATATACAATGGAATATTCCTATTAATTTTTTAACAGTATCAGTAAACTTCGCAAGAAAATGATACTTTTTTTTGCTTTTTTTCGGGTTATAGTTTACCTAATATCTTGTCCATTACCCAGTTAGTGAGCGTTGCACTTTCTCCGTCGCAGGAGCAAACGGACTTACCTAACAAGTGATCGACCACTGCCTGAATAAGAGGTTGTTGCACATGTTCCGGGTTACCGATACAGATTTCTTCCCGTCCTTTTTCGGTATGTAAGCCGATAGGCTCATAAGTAAAGACAGAGAAACAAATCATTCCCTTGTCACCGATAATTTCAATACGGTCTTCGCGGGCAGAGTCATGGGCTACGAAACACCAGGAACCGCTACCAACCAATCCGCTATCAAATTGGAAACAGGCGCTTAATGTATCTTCAGCAGGATAAAGTCCACCCCGATTGCTCTTATAACCGCTTGCTTCGAGGATACAACCGAACATATCCTGCAACAAATCAATTTGATGCGGAGCAAGGTCGTAGAAGTAGCCACCTCCGGCAATGTCAGCCTGCACACGCCAGGGAAGGTTGTCACGATTGTAATCCAGATCGCGTGGCGGCTGGGCAAAACGAATTTGCACATTGATAATATTACCGATAGTACCGTTCTCTACCAGTTCCTTTACTTTCTGGAAATAGGGGAGATAACGGCGATAGTAAGCAACGAAACAGGGAACTCCCGTTTCATTGGATATGCGGTTGATGCGCGTGCATTCTTCGTACGTCACAGCCATTGGTTTCTCAATATAGGCAGGTTTGCCTGCTTTCATGGACATAATGGCATACGTAGCATGTGAGGAAGGAGGAGTGGCAATGTAGATGGCATTTACTTCCGGATCATCGATCAGTTCTTGTGCATCGTCATACCATTTTTTGATTCCTCTCTCTTTGGCATACGCTTTCGCTTTCGCACCGTCACGACTCATCACGGCTACGACTTCCGAATGTTCTACTTTCTGGAAAGCGGGACCGCTTTTCGTCTTGGTTACTTCTCCGCAACCAATGAAGCCCCATTTGATAATCTTTTCACTCATAATATAATATACCTATTGTGTCTGTTCTAACAAACCCCAAAGATAAAGCTATTTTTTGTCAAGAGCAACTTTATTGATTATTAACTTAGCGGGGACAGTTGGAAAACAGACATTATGTTTCGTTTCAACAGAAGCTCTATTTTATCGGAACAAAGGCTCTGTTTCAGGCAAACAGAACGTCTGTTTGAGGCGGATATATACTTCATTTCGGTAAGAAGCAAGGTGAACATTGCTGATCCTCCGGCTGAAGAACCATAACCACCGGGCAAAGCGAAAGGAAAAGTCGGGGCGGGGAGAGGTTTTCCCCGGATGGATAAAAAGAAAGGAGGGAATTGCGATTCCCTCCTTTGCGTGTAGTTTAATTGAAACTACTTTATCATTAACTCTGTAAAGATACGACATTCGAAAGCGAAAGTCAAGTCTTTGGGAGTTTATTTCTGGAAATAGACATGAATATATCCATCTTACATTCTGTTTTTGATTGTTTTCTTCTGACCTGTAAAGTGATGAGGTTATTCTTTGTCATAGTATTTTTTATAAATCTTCTGGTATTCTTTCTCTTTTTGGAATTTATCCAGCCATGTATTCAAACTATCGAGTAAAACGGGTGATTGTTTGCTGACTGCCCATGAGTAGAACTGCGTGAAGCTGATGGCTGTATTAATATCTATTTGCGGCAACGAATCTGCTGCCGCCAGTGCGATACTTTCGTCGCAAACGGCATAGTCGATGTCTCCATGCGCTACCATTGATATCAATTGTTCGGAACCGTATTTATCAATCTCCTTGATGTAGATAGTATCTCCGATCTCATTGCCTAGATTCTGAATACGCAAAATAGAGGGGGAGCCTTTTACGACATGAAGTGTTCGCTGGGCTAAATCCAGTTGGGTGCGGATATAGAGTGAATCATTCTCTCCAATTTCTTTGCGTTGCACCAGCACTTGCTTGTTGAGGAAAATGGGAGAGGTGAGAAGCAGAGAGTCTTTTAACTTGCTGGTGGCTAATATGCCATAAGCAATCACGTCATAACGTCCCTCGCTTAATCCTTCCAACCGCTCTTCGAAACTCATAATAGGTGTTATTTCGGTTTTGAGTCCTTTGTCCCGGGCGAATGCCTGTATCAGTTCGTAATGAAAACCGGAAACGGTGTCACTGTCTACATAAAAACTGATGGAATTATATTCGGTAGCTACACGTATGATACCCTCCTTGGCAATGGCAGCATAATCACGCGGATGTCCCGCAGGTTTTTCTTGCTTACCGCATTGACGGAAAGAGAAGATAAATGCCAATACAATAATCACTGGCACTAAATATCTGAACAGTCTCAATTTGGGGCGTGATACCATAAGTCGTATAGTTTTTGTTAATCATAGAAATTCCATGAAAGACCGAATTTCAGCACACGTGGGTTGATGGGGTAGTGAGGAGACAGAAAGTAATTCGGACTGCTCATGCCCTGGTTCACGTGATACATCATTACATAGAAACGTGTACGCTTTAAATGTAAGTTTGCATATACATTCACAATCGGATAACCTCCTATCTGTACCTGATCGTCTGTCGGTTGCAGGTGGAAATTCTGAATGGCCGGCATATAGGCAGGTGCATTGTATTTGCTGAAATAACGCACGTCGGCTCCCAATTGCACACTAAGTACTTTCTTCGCCAGTTTGAACTGCATATAGAAGTTATGATATAGCGAGAGATCAGGTAAAGGAAGTACAGTCTGGTCACTGGATTTCTGCCAGGTCACCTCATTGTCCAGATGGAAGATTCCTAGCTTGAAGTCCTGATTAAGGCTAGCAGATAATACCTGTATACTTCCGCTGTTCTGTTCCGGTTTTGCTTCCTGGTTGAAGTAAGTATAGTTCTTGATATTTTCAACTCCTGCTTTCAGGCGTGTCCTCCAACGTGCAATGCTCAATTCCCCTTCAATACGGGTACGGAATTCCTTGTCCATATCGTCGTCCCACATGAAATGCTTGGAATGATAATGGCGCATATAGAAAGGAGCAAGTTTATTGCTGACTTCACCACGGGCTATAAGACTGACGGTGTCTTTCCACAACGGGAAGTTCAGGTCAATATCTCCTTTTACATTGAATTGTCCGATTGCTTTTCCTGCCAATCCCACTTCACCGATAGCGTGGTAATGAAGCACATTCCCTTCACGTTTGGATAATTCGCCTCCAACAAATATTTCATTTTCGTTGTATTTATCAGGCAACGGATTTCCTTCCATATTCATCAGTGTATACTTGCTGATTTTATAGGAAGCAAATGCAGTCAATCCGGCTTTGGCATATTTATTGAATCCCTCAAGTAACGCAATACCTATGGTGTTTTTGATTCCGACGTAGGTGGTACTGTCTCTGACATTAGGATTATCCGTATCAAAGTAAGTATTCTGATAATAATTTTTTTCACGCATGTCGTCATTAGAATTAAAGCTATGCCGTGCCCGTTCCACTTGGATGGTGTGTATAAAACTGGTAACGGGGACAAACTCCTGTTTGACGGGAGTGGTGTCATTTTCAGCCTGTGGTATGTCACGACTGAATCCGAGATTATATCGTTGGGTCAGGAAGACATAAAAGTCATGGTTGCGGTTGGTCGTTGCACTTAGTACGGTAGGAATATTGGTTGATTCATATTCTCTTTGACCTTGCGCCATTTCTTCCGGTGCAGTGATATAGCGGTCGTCCTCAATACCTCCGTTTTCATTTGTTTTCAGGTAATTATTGCTGTATATAGCCTGCATCTGATATTTGTCGCCGATATAGCTACCGAAAACTGCTGCATTAAAGTACGCCGTATTCTGATTATTGTAATATCCTCGTCCGTATAGGTAGTCTACATTAAATCCGAAAGCCAGTTTCTTGTTTACATTGACAGAGAAGTAAGATTTGAAACGCTCTTCCCCATTCACTTTATTACCGGCTTTGTGATACGTCAGATTCGTATAAGGTACGTTACTGTTAGTGAAATTAAATTCCGTAGGACGAATGAAGAAACTGGAGAAAGGCTCCATGAAAATAGTCGGCTCTGGGTCACGGCGGTCAAAGAAGATGCGTGACATACGGGGAGAACCCATATTGGCCAGATAATTATAAT
>USSR01000572.1 GCA_900557355.1 uncultured Bacteroides sp. | reverse complement strand
TCGTATACTGTCATCGGACGTTGCAATTTTGTTCTTGATAACATTGCTGCTGTAGAGGCCAACACTTCAGATGATGAACAACTGGACAAGTTGGATACCTATAAAGGTCATATCTATTTTGCCCGTGCGCTGGCTTATTCAGAACTGTTGAAGTGTTTCTGTAAAGCTTATGAAAGTGACGAAGAAGCTGCCAATGAACTGGGAGTTGTACTGCAGTCCAGCTACGTTAATCCGGGGCCTGTAAAACGTGCTTCTTTAAAAGATTCGTATCAGTTTGTATTGGATGATTTGGCTAGATCGGCCGAATATCTGGCTACGGATGATGACACTGAGGTTATTTATAATTCTGCATATTTCACGATTGGTACAGTCAATGCTTTATATGCTCGTATGTACTTGTATATGCGGAAGTGGGAGAAAGCTGTTGAATATGCTACTAAAGTAATAGATAGTAAGAAATATATATTAGCTGATGCAACCAAGCATAGTTATTCGGTTACTTATAATGATTTTGCATACATGTGGCAGTATGATAATTCTACTGAAATCATTTGGAAAGTAATGTTTGAGGTAAATTCCTATGGAGGGGCATTAGGCACTGTATTCCTCAATTATGATTATACATCTTATAAACCGGATTATGTACCAGCTAAATGGGCATTGGATGCCTATGCCAATGCTGATTTACGCTATAATGCTTATTTCGCTACGGCAACGACCGGATTCTCTCATGGGTTGACTTGGCCTCTTTTGGTTAAATACATGGGAAATCAGGATTTTATAAGCCAAAGATTGCTGTGTGTATCCATGCCGAAACCGTTCCGGTTAGCGGAACAATATCTGATTCGTGCAGAGGCTTATTGCCGGATGGGAGCATCTTATTATGGAAAAGCAGGAATTGATATTTCTACTTTACGTATGGCTCGTTATTCTTCTTATGGTGGCTCTACTACGCTTACAGAAGAAAATTGGTTTAAAACTGTCAGTGAAGAACGTATGAAAGAACTCTTTATGGAAGGTTTCCGTCTTAACGACTTGAAACGTTGGCATGAGGGATTTGAACGTAAAGAACAAACTTCGACTATCTCTCCGGGTAATACGTTGAAGTTAGAGAAAGACGATCCTCGTTTTGTATGGCCTATTCCACAACATGAGTTGGATGCTCCTGGCGTAGATCTAGCACCTAATGAAAGCAATAAATAATGTATAAAGATAATATAGAGAAACAATGAAACGATTAATAACAGGAATAGTAACACTTACGACGTTGGCTGTCGGATTCTGGGGATGTAATGATCTTTCCCGGACGACTTACAGCGGTTCCGACTACGTGATGTTCTCCGATACATTATCTATGTATCCGGTGCAGGACAGCGAGAAATGGTTTGAGATTCCGGTAGTAGCTACGAATATATGCGATTATGACCGTTCTTTTGGTGTGGAAGTAGACGATAAGGCTAGTAATGCAATTGAAAAAAAGCAATATGTAGTTGAATCAAATACGGTAACCATTAAAGCAGGGGAGCGAGTTGCAAAGTTCCGGATGAAGGGTGTCTATGAAAATATAGGTAAAACTGACTCTTTGTCGGTTACGTTCAATTTGCTTCCGAAAGATGAAAATATATGGGATTTGTACGGTACACGTACTCGTGTTCAAATGCAAAAAGCATGTCCTTTCGAACTAAGTACTTTTGAAGGCTATTGTCTATTGACTTCTTCTTTCTTTAATGCATATATGACGGATACGGAACATCGGTTATTGCAGGCAGAAAGAGACAAGACGGAAGATAATACTATCATATTACATGATTTTTTCTACAAGAATTATGATCTTAAAATTAAGTATGATCCTTCCGATCCGTTGAAACCATTTGTAGAGTTTGATGATCAAATTATAGGTAGTACGGCAGAAGCCTTCGGAACCATTTACGGTAATGGAAAGCTGATGTGTACTCAGCCTGTTGCGTACGATTCTTATTATAATGTATGCCAGAAATTTGTATTCTTATATAGCACTATTTATATGGTGGGTAAAGGTACGGTAGGTACTTATGTGAATATTCTGGAGTGGATTAGTGATGAAGAAGCGGAGCAGTATAAAAAAGAGGAAGGACTCTAAACTATAATCGGAAATAAATATGAAAGATATAATAAAATATTATTTGCAATTGATTGTGTTGATGTTCTGTCTCTTCACGTCTGCTTGTAGTGATGATGATGAGACTGTAACACCTGTGTTTCCGGATTTGCAGAAAATAGAATGTGCAGTCGGAGATACCAAGACACTGACTTTTGAAGCTACTGATAACTGGATATTGATTTCGTCGTCGTTGTGGTGCTATTTTGAACAAGATGGTGAACAGACCTTCACTTGTTCAGGTGGTGTTGGCGAACAGACTGTCACCATTCATATTAGTGATGATGCTACGGAACTGATGAAATCCTATAAGGCGGAGTTGACAATGACGATGGCGGGAAGTCGGCAGGTAATAGCAGAAGTGACACGTCCGTCTACAGGTTATGAGTTGCATGCATTCGATGCTGAACAAACTATAGAATATACAGCGGAAAATCCTTATGTGCAAGATTATGGTGGTAAAGCATACTTTTGGGTTAGCTCAAACGCTGATTGGATTGTAGAAAGTTCGGAGAGCTTAGATTTAAGTAAAACGAATATTTCTGGAGAAGCAGGTAATAATGTGAAAATTACTCCGCTTTTGAAACAAGGTACTGAAAATCGTAAAACAGCTTGGACACAGGAACTTATTTTTAAGAATAGGAAAGGGGAAGTAATTTCAAAATTACCGGTTCATTACGATGGAATTCCTGCCGATAAAATAGAATTTAGCAATGATAATATTTATTCGAATAAGATTAAAGCTTCTGTAGATGGCGAATCATATACATTTAAGAATCAGTCTTATGAGGCTGAAGGAGTACCTTTAACAGTCATCGCCAGAAATGATGAGTATACTTATGTTTGTGTAGAATATACATCAACTATGGGACCAGAGACAGGTTGGAATGAAGAATGGAGTTTTAAGTTACTTACAGGCTTTAAAAATTGGTTGTGGATAGAGGATGATAGTGAAGGGAATTTGATGATCGCAGCAAAAAGTAATGATGGTGCTTCTCGTAGCGCATATTTGATGGTATTTCCAAATTTGGTATATGCTGAAGTCGAAAATGATTTTGAAAATAAAGTATTTTCGAAGGAAGGCATTGTAGGAGAATATAGTAATTATATTGGAGCACTTATAGAACAAGATGCATTTGTTGCTACTTCAGGACTTTCAATTATGGACTCATATACATTTAGACCGTTATATGATGGTGCTGGAAATGCAATACAGGCAGAACCCTATGCTGGCGAAATGACAGAGAATGAATTGATTGAAAAGTATGGTACTTCTAATGTTTATACAGTCTATTCGTTCACTTTAGGAATGTCTTATACTCAAATATTTGTTTTACCTAATGGATATACTGGATCTAACTTGCAAGCTACTACTATATTGAACGGAAAAAATACTGCATGGTCTGGAATTAGCTTAGAACCAGGACAGAATTCATCTGGACAAATGGGAATCAATATTTATGGTATGAATTCAGAAGCAAATGGAGATGAAATGTGTATAACGATTAAGAATGGAACAGAGCCATATGCTGTATTATTAATTGAGACACGCTATAGTGACTGATAGAGAAATATATTAATATGAAAACGAAGATATTATTTATAAGAATGTTTGTCCTTTCCTGTATGCTGTTTACTTTAGGGTTTACAGTAGGAAGTTGCTCTGACGACGACGATGCTGTACTTCAGGCAGGATATGGATATGCTCAGTTCAAACTCTATAAGAGCTGTTTGGCAGAAACGAAAGTGACACGTGCTAGTACGAATGAACTGAACTATTTGCGTGATGCGCAAAAAATGAAGATTGTGCTCATCAACCAGGAAGACGGTACTGAAGTTGTGCAGACTGTAGGTCTTGAGGCAATGGGAGACGATAGTGAATTTGGTCTGCGAAGTGAAAAACTTCAGTTGATGGCAGGTACTTATCAGATTGTCGGGTTCTATCTATATAAGGCAGATGGGACTACACAGGATTTGAAACAAATTCTTTCCGGAGAACCGGATGAAAAGACGATTATTACTGTAATCAATGGCGGATTAGCTGTACAAGATATACATGTGAAAGTAGTTAAGCGGGGTATGGTGAAATTTACTGTGACCAAGAATTTTCTACCATCCACTCGTGCTGCATTAGGAGAGGATTATCTTTTCTCTGATATCAAGTATATTAATGTAACAGTGCAGGAGCAATTTACGAAAAAAGATACGACTTTTTCTAATGTTGCCGTAGAATATACAGAGAAACTGGATGGCAATGGAACGAAAATTTCCGTAGCCGTCAGTGATTCAATTTTTCGACTTTCTGCGGGTAAGTATAAAGTCAAGAATTATACGACTATAAAGAAGAATAAAGGTTCTTTGGAATATGGAGAGGTGAATGTGGCTGATTTTGAAGTTTCGGATAATGTGACTACAGAAGTTAAGATTCCGGTTAATTTCAGCAAAACTACTGGTAGTATCAAAGATTATCTTGTTTTGAAAGAAATTTGGGAAGCCTTGGGAGGTCCGGCAATACCT
>USSR01000571.1 GCA_900557355.1 uncultured Bacteroides sp. | reverse complement strand
ACATGCCCTTTCACGGTGATGTTCTGTGCATAAACGCCAACAGACAAGAATAACCCCATCAATAGGGGAAGAATCATTCGATAGATTCTAAGATTAACTTGCTTCATGCATTTAAAAAATTAAAGTTAACAATATTAATTACCTATATTATATATTCGAAATTATCTTTCGACTGCTTTTTCTTTTATAAGGTATCTATAACACGACGCAACAAAAATATGCTTTCTTAAAATATTAAAATATAAGAAATATGAGAAATATGCAATTGCAACAGTGCAAACGATTGCAGGAAGTTGCGCCATTACATTAGAAAAGGATTAGTCTTTGAGATGGACAAATACATAATCATTTTCAAGAAACAAAGAATTACAAAATGTCAAAACAACAATAGAAACACTTCTTTTATATCCATAATGCTAGCCTATTCCCTATTCTCATAACATACCTCATTTTGTAAATTCGCAAACCAGCACATTCTCCGAATAAATAAGGAATAAGAATGCACTAAAATGCATATTATTCCAGTTTTGATCGCTATTTATACAGAAAAGGGTTACTACTTACAGGTGATAAGGTTACTACTTACAGGTAAAAGAGTTACTACTTACAAGCAAGAGGGTTACTACTTACAAGCAATGCACTTATTTGCATCACGTCTCTCACCTATAAGAGCTATTTTCCATGAATATTTCATTCTAAAACAAATGTAAACATTTCGCTATTCAACTATTAATCTGATATTTGTTTCTTTTCATTGTCATATTTCCAACTCTATAGGTCTACGGCCAGAAATAACGCACTCTCAGCTAACCTAAAATACAATTTGTCACAATGACAATTAGCTATATCCTTGTCCTCACTCATTCAGCCTTCTATATAAAGCGCCATTATGGGTCGTATATATCCCATCCCTGTCACACATTTGTTATAATTACAAACGGGAGGACAGGAATGGAAAATCTTCTTAAATCAATACCTTATTATTTTGAAGAATAGAGTGTAAGTTTACCGGACTTTACCCCTTTGGCTTTAGCTTCAAATACTATCTCACCGGCTTGCTCGACAGTCTGAACAATTGCCGTCAACTGACCGCTGAAAGCAGGCATCTTCGGCAAGTGAAACAAATCGAGTGAAGTAGCATCTCCATTAGCAGCAGCACGATAATGACCCGCACCTTTCACCGTAAAGTTAACAAGACGACTGTCCGAAGGACAAAGGTTTCCATCTTTATCAACCACGCGAACTGTGATATAGGCTAAGTCTTTGCCATCGGCAGTAAGTTGCAAACGATCAGCCACCACTTCCAGATGATGAGGTTTACCAGCAGTACGGACCACTTTCTCCTCTGCTATTTTACCTGAAGCATCATAAGCTACGACTTTCACTTCACCCGGCTCATAAGGAACATCCATCCACATCAAGCGGTAACGACGTTGGAGAGCAAGCGCATCTTTGCCTTGAATAGCTTTACTTTCTTCGGCTGTCAGTTTATGCTGTTTACCGTAACTTTTCCCATTGACGAAAAGTTCGGCAGTCGGATAGTTTGTGTAAACGAAAACAGGAGTATTCTCTCCTTCCCTACCCGGCCATGTCCAGTGAGGAAGTACATGGAGTGTATTCACATTCTTATTCCAAAGACTACGGTACAGATAGTAACGGTCTTTAGGGAGACTGGCAAGGTCGATGATACCAAACAGCGAACTATGACTCGGCCATGCATCCGTATCATAAGGAGAAGGCTCACCCAGATAGTCGAATCCTGTCCAAACAAATTGACCGATAGTCCAGTCATAATCATCTGCTAAAGCAAAATCCTCATCGGGAACATTAGACCAGGCACAATGCTCCAAGTCATATCCGGAAGACTGGTGATCATCATATTTCGCATCCCCGCGTTTCTCTACAGGGAATTTATATACGCCACGGGAACTAACGGTAGAAGAGGTTTCGGAACCAAGCACTATATTCTGCGGTAGCAGTTCATAAGCTTCCAGATAACGGTGTGCACGATAGGTAAAACCGGGTACATCAATCATTGCTGCAAAACCATTCTTCAAAACACAAGAAACCTGATCCATCCCGCAAGTAACAGGACGTGTCGGGTCTTCACGATGACAGATATCCTGCAAGAAAGAAGCAACTTTATAGCCTACAGGACTACATTGGGTCGGAACTTCATTACCAATGCTCCACATCACTACACAAGGATTGTTGCGAAACTGATGCAGCATATTTATCATATCACGTTCTGCCCACTCGTTGAAATAGCGGTGATAGCCATTCTCACATTTGGCAATGTCCCATTCGTCGAAAGGTTCCACCATCATCATGAAACCCATTTCATCACAGAGTTGCACTAACTCCGGCGCAGGCATATTGTGAGCGGTACGAATGGCATCGCAACCCATATCTTTCAACAGTGTGAGTTGGCGACGTAATGCAGCAACATTGATGGCAGCCCCTAACGGACCGAGATCGTGATGATTACATACCCCCTGGAACTTACGGTGCTTACCATTCAGGAAGAATCCTTTGTCAGCAATGATTTCTATACTACGGATACCGAAACGAGTAGTATATTCGTCCGTTTGCTTGCCATCGGCATAAACTTTAGAAACAGTCTTATATAGATAAGGTGTCTCCGGCGACCACAAGCAAGGAGCATTCACCAAGAAATTTTGTTCAAAAGGTTGACCATGATTAATCTTACGGGTATTATCCTTCGTCGCAACAACTTTCCCATCAGGAGAGATAATCTCTGTTACGATACGGATATCTTTTCCTTCATCATTAGCAATAGTCGTCAGCAGACGTACCGAGGCATACTCATCAGCAACATGAGGAGTAGTCAGTTGAGTACCCCATACTGGAACATGCACTTTATCAGTACTCACTACGCGCACATTACGATAAAGCCCTGCACCGGGATACCAACGGGAAGATTGTGGCCTATTCTCCAAACGCACGGCAAGCGTATTGTTCTTACCGTCTTTATTCAGAAGCCCGGTAACATCGCAATGGAAAGAATTATAACCGAATGGCCAGAAACAAGCTTCTTGCCCATTGACGTATACACGGGCTTCACTCATTGCACCATCAAAGACAAGTGTCGTCTGCTGATTAGCGGAAGCATCGAACGTAGTACGATACCAACCTATTCCTACGTAAGGAAGTCCACCTGTACGTCCGGTCTTGACAGAAGCCTTCTTTTCGAAGTTCTGCGTTACTGCTACTTCCTGCAAGTCGTTGCTGCGATCGAAAGGACCGAAGATGGCCCAGTCATGAGGTACGGTTACGGTTTCCCATTTACGATCATCAAATTCAGGCTTCATGGCTTCCGCTACTTCACCTTTCGTAAACTTCCAGTTCTTCTCCAACAGTGTTTCTATACGCTGAGCTTTTGCTATCAAAGAGAAAAGAATACAGCAGGAGAAAGAGATGAATAGTATCTTCTTCATTTTCAATCAAAGTATTTAATTAATGTTATTTAAAAGCATCCATTATAACAGTAGGATAACCACCTTCTGTAAATGCTCCCAACCTATATTGACTCGGCCTGCACTCCGGTTCCCAATAGAACACTCCTTTACAACGACCGTTGGTATTTTCCTTGCACTCTTTCAAGATACGGGCAAGTTGCCTCTTTCCCTCGTTCAAAACAGAGGTACTTGCCAACTTACCATTGTCATCAGCGCACTCCATACCGGTTTCTACCACCATTACATCACAATTGTACTTGGTACTCAAAGCTTTGATGTTGCTGATGCAATCCGTAATGACAGCATCGGCAGATGAATAACCTTCTTTGGCATCACGCGACCAATAAGGGTAAAGTGACATACCTATCATATCCCACTTGCCGCCGTTCTTCTTCAATTCATCGAAGAACCAAGTGAACAAACCGCTGTCCCATCCATTGTCCAAGTGAACAATCACAATAGCATCGGGAAAAACCGACTTCACAGCATCGTATCCGGTAGTGACGAAAGCACCAAGGTTGGCCCAATTCATAGGATATACCACTTTGTCGGTAGCACTTGCCAGTGCATCTTTCAAATCCTTCTCCGTCACATTATAAGATGCGCCGCTCAAAGCCACGTCTTCATCCCACAACATGCCCGGACGAATTTCATTCCCCACTTGCACCCATTTAGGAATAACCCCTATCCCCTTCAAGGCCTGAAGCACACTCACCGTATGGTCTTTAATGGCACTTTTCAAGTTTGCCAGATTCTTTCCTACCCATGACGCGGGTTTGTTTTGCTGGGCGGGATCGGCCCACCAATCACTGTAATGAAAGTCTATCATTACATCCATCCCCAACTCTTTGGCTCTTTTAGCCTTCTCCACCACATCGGCAGTGTTACACCAATTGCCATGTTTGCTTGGATCTACCCATACGCGAATACGAATGGCATTAAGCCCCAGTTCCTTCATCAGAGCCGTACACTCACGCTGCTCACCTTTGGCATTATAGAAGTTGTAGCCTTTGGATTCGTATTCGGTGACCCACCCTATGTCAGCACCTTTGGCAAATTTCACCTCTGTAGTTCCATCGTCACCGTCGGGATCGACCTCCGGCGCAGGAATTGTTTCGTTATTACTGCTACACGCTATTATAGCAAAAGCAATACCCAAAAAGAAAGACAAAAATTTC
>USSR01000570.1 GCA_900557355.1 uncultured Bacteroides sp. | reverse complement strand
TCTCCTATGATGGACAACCATTAGATTCATATACAACGTATTATTGGAAAATAGGCTATCAAACCTCTTCCAAACAGAAAACTACATTTTCCCCTATATCCTCCTTCACAACAGGATGTTTATCATCCGACAACTGGAAAGGGAAATGGATTACTGACAAACATGACATCACATACCGTCCGGCACCCTATTATAGAAAGAGCTTCCAATTAGACAAAACAATCGAGCAAGCCTTACTCACTATTGCATCGGCAGGCCTGCATGAGCTCTCTGTCAACGGGCAACGGGCAGGAAATCATTTCCTAGACCCTATGTATACACATTTCAACAAACGTATACTATCAGTCACTCATGATGTTACGTCATTACTATCTATGGGTGAAAATGTAATAGGAGTACAACTGGGGAACGGCTGGTATAATCATCAATCCACAGCAGTATGGTTTTTCGACAAGGCTTCATGGAGAAACCGCCCTAAATTCACAGCACAACTCCATCTGCGTTACACAGATGGAACAACAGAATATCTGGGTACTGACTCAGCCTGGCAAACAACTGACAGCCCGGTTATTTTCAACAGCATCTATACAGCCGAGCATTATGATGCACAGAAAGAATTAGCAGGCTGGGACTCCCCCGGATTCAACGCTACCGGATGGTATCATGCACAAGAAACCGAATCGCCTACGGAAACGATCAAATCACAAGTTATGCATCCGATTCGTGAAACGGCCCGCTATACAGCAACTCAATGCAAAAAAATAAATGACAGCTGCTACGTCTATCATTTCCCCAAAAACATTGCAGGTGTTACCGAGCTAAAAGTGAAAGGGAAAAAAGGAACAAAACTGCGCCTGAAACATGGGGAACTTTTAGACAAAAACGGTATAGTAAACATGGCAAATATAGATTATCACTACCGGCCGACAGACGACAGCGATCCTTTTCAAACAGACATCGTCATACTTAGCGGAAAGCAAGATAGATTCATGCCCAAATTCAACTACAAAGGTTTTCAGTTTGTAGAAGTCTCATCATCTGCCCCTATTCAATTATCCGACGAAAATCTTATTGCAGTAGAAATGCACAGTGATGTTCCGGCCATCGGCTACTGGTCTTCGTCATCCGATCTGCTAAACAAAATATGGAAAGCCACTAACAGTTCCTATTTAGCCAACTTGTTCGGTTACCCGACTGACTGCCCTCAACGGGAAAAAAATGGCTGGACAGGAGACGCACATATTGCCATAGAAACAGGATTATACAATTTCGATGGTATCTCTATATATGAGAAATGGATGAACGACTTTTGTGATGAACAAAAAGACAACGGAATCCTCCCATGTATCATCCCAACTTCTGTATGGGGCTATGATTGGGCCAACGGGGTCGACTGGACGAGTGCTGTCGCCATTATCCCTTGGGAAATTTATCGATTTTACGGAGATACCACATTACTCCGCCGCATGTACGGACCAATCAAAAAATATGTCTCCTATATAGAATCCATATCAACCAATCATCTTACAGACTGGGGACTGGGCGACTGGGTACCTGTACGCTCAAAAAGCAATATAACCTTGACTTCCTCTATCTATTATTATACGGACGTCTGTATTCTAGCCAAAGCAGCCAGACTTTTCGGATATGCCGAAGATGCCTCCTATTATAACACGCTGGCACAAAAAATAAAAGAAGCTATCAACACCAGTTTTCTCAATAAGGAAACAGGAATATATGCAGGGGGAACACAGACAGAACTTGCCATGCCATTATACTGGGGAATCGTTCCGGAAGAAGATAAAAAGAAAGTTGCTGCCAGACTACATGAATTGGTAGAAAAAGACGATTATCATCTGGACGTCGGTTTATTAGGAAGCAAGGCCCTACTTTCCGCCCTGTCAGATAACGGATATGCGGAAACAGCTTACAAAGTCGCATCACAAGACACCTATCCTTCCTGGGGGTACTGGATCAAACAAGGTGCTACAACTCTACATGAAAATTGGCGGACAGATGTCGTTATCGACAACTCATATAACCATATTATGTTCGGAGAAATAGGAGCATGGCTATACAAAGGACTGGGAGGAATTCAGATAGATGAAAAACATCCCGGATTCAAGCATATTTTGCTAAAACCTTTCTTTCCGGCAGACATGAATGAACTTACCATACGCTATAATACTCCCTATGGCTGGTTAAATATCAACTGGGTTCGTCAAACTAATGACTGCATCCGTTATACAATCGATATTCCGGCAGGCACTTCTGCAACATTTGTTCCTTTTACAATGCCAGAACCCCAAAAATCTATAACTTTACAAGCCGGAAAACATTCACTTGAACTTGATTTTATTCACCAATTAATCAATCAACGATAACTATGTACAAAAGAATCACCTTATTCACATTCATTTGCCTGCTCGCTTTAGCAGGAATAGCCCAAAATAAAGACACTTATACCATTTTATTATCCGGAGCATCTTTTGCCGAACCTAACAATAAGTGGTTTGAAATGGGATGTCGTGCCCTTCACGCCATCCCCATCAATCGGGCTGTAAGTGCAGAATCTATTGCTCACACTGCAAATAAAATGCTGGACGGTACTCTCTATACCCCGGAAGAGTTCGATAACATTGATGTATTTGTCTTGATGCAAGTACATGAAAAAGACGTATATAACGAAGCAAACTTAAAAGAGAACTACAAGGATTATAAAACTCCTTTTGATGCTTCCGACTATGCCGTTTGCTATGATTATGTCATCAAGCGCTACATATCAGACTGTTATAACCAGAAATTCAATCCAAAATCTAGATATTACAACACTCCTTATGGGAAACCTGCTTCTATTGTCTTATGTACTCATTGGCATGACAGTCGTCCGATATTCAACACTTCGGTCCGAAAACTGGCAGAAAAATGGGGATTCCCGGTAGTAGAATTCGACAGATACATCGGATTCTCCAAAAACCAGAAACATCCGGTTACAGGAAAACAATATAGCCTAATTTACACTGGGGATTCACAAGAGACTCATGGAGAAATATTTGGATGGCATCCGCCACATGGAGAACATTCATTTATTCAACAGCGCATGGCTGCAATCTTTGCCGATACGCTTCGTAAGATATTGCTTCCCAAAGAATATATTAATGAATAATCACCAAATACTCATCGGATGAAAAAACTTCTATCATTAACAGTTTGCTTGTTATTTGTCCTATCACAAATAATGGCACAGCTTTCCGTACCTTCTTTCTTTTCAGACCACATGGTGCTGCAACGTGAGAAGCCAATCAATATATGGGGAACTGCCAGTGCCGGTGAGCGAATTAGCGTACAATTAGGAAATGCTCAAAAGAGTACCCGAACCGATAAAAATGGGAAATGGTCAGTCAGCCTGCCCCCTATGCAAGCCGGTGGACCGTATACTCTAAATGTAAAAAGCCTCAAGCAGACTTTATCATTTACAGATATTTTAATCGGTGAAGTATGGATTTGTAGCGGACAGTCAAATATGGAGTTTCGTCTGCGTAGCGCTAATCATGCTACCGAAGAAGTCGCAGCTGCCAATTACCCTCAAATCCGTTCATTCAACGTAATTCAAGAAATGGGGCACACTCCTAAAACCGACTTAAAAGGTAAATGGGAAGTATGTTCACCCGCCTCCGCTTCTGATTTTTCAGCTGTCGGCTATTTCTTTGCACGTGAATTATACCAAAAACTCAATATTCCTATCGGATTCATCAACTCCTCATGGGGTGGTACGGACATCGAAACCTGGATGAGCATGGAAGTGATAGAGCATTTTCCGAAATATGAAAAATCATTAGCCCGTATGCGCTCTTCTGAATTCGAAGAATACATCAAACACAGTGACAAAGTCAAAAAGGAATTCGAACAAGCCATCATAAACGAACCGGGAGAAAAAGAGAAATGGTATTTAGAAAACACCTCTACAGAAAACTGGAAGGAACATATTGTTCCGTCATTATGGTCAAATGAGGAATTATCCGGTATAGATGGAGTTGTATGGTTTACTTATCAGTTTTCCATACCGGTCAACTGTTTAGGACAGGATGCAGAATTGAGTCTCGGTACTATCGATGACGATGACATTACCTGGGTTAACGGACATGAAGTAGGACGAACGGTAGGATATGACCTGAAACGTCTATACAAGATCCCGGCAGAAGTATTAAAGGAACAGAATACCATCACTATTAAAATATCCGACTATCGTGGAGGAGGCGGTCTATATGGTCCTAAAGATGAAGTATACCTGAAAGTCAACAACCGAATTTTCCCTTTGTGTGATAATTGGAAGTATAAAGTTGCAGTATCGAGTGCACAATATGATTATGTAGAATATGGTCCTAACGCTTTTCCTTCTTTGCTGTTCAACGCAATGATTCATCCACTGGTAGGTTTGGGGATGAAAGGGGTAATCTGGTATCAGGGAGAAAACAATGCCGCCCGCGCCAACGAATACATTGATTTATTTCCGGCTTTAATTACAGACTGGAGAAGTAGATGGAATAACGAATTCCCATTTTATTGGGTTCAATTAGCAAACTTCATGTCTCCGGCCAAGCAGCCCTCTGAAAGTCATTGGGCAAACCTGCGGGATACACAGTCGAAGACACTGGCCTTACCGG
>USSR01000569.1 GCA_900557355.1 uncultured Bacteroides sp. | reverse complement strand
TGTCCGTCCGCAAGAAAACGAGCATCGTACGGATATTTATTGGTGTGCGCTCACCACTAAGCAAAAAGCCGGTTTGCTCTTCATTGCCGACCGTACGTTTGAACTGAATGCTTCCAACTATCTGCTTGGAAGTCTGGATAGCGGCGAAACCATCGACAATGGTGCCCCACGTACCAACGAAACAAATCATCGTCATCTCACCGACCCACAACCCGTGAAACAGGTAGATATGTTTATCGACTATCGTATGATGGGTGTAGGTGGTGATAATAGTTGGGGAGCTATAGCACACGAACCGTATCTGATTCGGCCCGGTGTAGAAAATGCCATTGAATATGGTTTCTCCATCGTACCATTTGACAAAAAGGCGGATTACAAAAATTTAATCTATCAATATTAAATTTAATCTGTCCAAATTAAGGATTAATGAAAAGGATGTCGTACTTTTGCGACATCCTTTTTTATTTATATTAATAAACGAAAGAACAATGAAAACAATGATTACTACCCTCCTGTTCAGTGCGCTTTGTGTAGCTACTGTCAGTGCTCAGACTGATGAAAAAAACAACGCCATGCTGAATAATGGAATAAATTTTCTGGATATTCCTTACGTGGCACATACACTGGAAGCGACTGATGGCGAAGAAGAGCTTATCATCAATTGTGATGAAGTAGATTGTACTACTTTCGTAGAATATACTCTTGCTATGGCCCTCTCTCCTACCGAAGACGGTCAGATAGCCGAAGGTGATTTCGCTGATAAACTTCAGATGATCCGCTATCGTGACGGAAAGATAAACGGTTATACTTCCCGCCTGCACTACATTGCAGATTGGGTAAACAATGGTGTTCGTAACGGTTTCCTGGAAGACGTAACAACAGCTAACAGTCCTTATATACAGCAAGTTTCTCTTTCCTACATGTCTTCTCATCCAGAACTGTACAAGCAGTTAAGTAACTCTCCGGGGAACGTAACAAAGATGAAAGAAATAGAAAAGTCATTGAATGGTCAGGAATTTCATTATGTCCCCAAAGATAAACTACCATTCGACGGTCTGCCTTGGATAAAGAATGGTGACATCATTGCTATCACTACAAATACCCCGGGATTGGATGTAGCTCATATGGGTATTGCTTTCTATGTAAACGGCAAACTAAGTCTGCTGCATGCTTCTTCCAAAGAGAAGAAAGTGGTTATTTCTAAAGTGACCTTGGGGCAGATGTTACAGAAAAACAAAAATTGGACGGGAATTAGAGTACTAAGAATGAAGAAATAAACTTTAAATATTAGCAAAATAAATGCGGAAGCTTCAATTAATGAAACTTCCGCATTTTATATTTATGGCTAATGCGAATCTGGAGTTGAATTTAATCGGTGCAGAAGGAATAAAGGAGTGGTAAGGCGGTAAGGTAACAGGGTGGATAAAGTGGCTGCGCTATATATTACAGAGTGTTATCCCGTTATCACTTTATCACCCTACCACCTTATCACATTTTGTTCATATCCGATAAATAATGAACAGGATTCAACTCCTGATCCACATGGTTAATTAAAAATAGCTTGGAGATATTCTTTAAAATATCTCCAAGCCCCCAGAAAAACTAAAATAACAATCTGTTACCCTCGCATCAGCAATTCCGGGAATGTAAATCCTTGCATGGTATAGCAGATAAAGAAGATGGTAGCACTAACAATCCAAAGAATAAGCAATGTCCACTTCAACCCGGAAACCATAGGTTGCCAATTGAATACCGGACGAAAGATTGCGAAAACAAGGCTAACCAGAGGAATACCCACTACGAGGATACCTGCAATATATAGTACGATGGCTGACAAAGGAGATGTAGGTAATACAAAATCAATAGCCGGGAACCAAGACATCAACGCTGCACCACCACCAATAGCAACTGCAATAGCGGCAAAGAGCAAAGCCACAAATACAATACCGAAAACAAACAGTACCGGACTGCAAATGATAGCCACAATAACCAGACAAATCTTCAGGAACCAACCGACAATCATTAATAATGTATCACCGGTCCTTTGCATAGAAGTACGAGGTTTATCAGACTTCATATAATCGTTTACATTATTTGAAACTCTCTCAAAACCATCAGTTACAGTCTTTCCAATGTTCTCTACCGTAACAGCTTCGCCGCGCATATTCAACTTCTCAGCTGCTGTACGAGCTTCGGGAATCACTATCCAGCAAATGATATAGATAGGGATCAAGAACTTGAAACCAAAGATTGCGCAAAAAACAAGAGCCAAACGGAACCAGGTGGAATCCCAACCCAAATAAACACTAAGTCCCCCTATCACGCCACCCAGCATTTTATCGTCCGGATTGCGATACAAACGATGACGGGCAGAAGTATATGAAGAATCAGTATCACCATTCCAGGAACCGGAACCATAACCTTCACCGGAGGCACCCTTCGTATTTCCGGAACCGGAAGCAGTATTCTCTTCCGTACCAGTTTCCATCTCTTCAGGTTTCCCCATACGATTGATTACTTCTTCTACATCGGTTATAGTGATCACCTGAGAGCCAGCAGTCAGCTTCTCTGAAAAAAGTTCAGAGATGCGAAGTTCGATGTCATTTACAATCTCGTCAGCACCAGCTTGTCTTCTAAAGTGCAGTTTCAGATTGCATAGATAGTTATCCAAAAGGCGATAGGCGTCTTCATCAATGTGGAAAACAGTTCCGCCCAAATTTACTGTTAATGTCTTTTTCATTGCTATTTGTTTTTTTAATTTATACTGATACGAGGTTTTTCAATATTATGAATCTAATAGTTGGCTATATGATTCACTGTTTCATTCAACTCACGCCAGGAGATTTCCAACTCTCCAAGAAAAACTTCCCCTTTTGGGGTGAGCTTGTAATATTTACGTGGCGGTCCTTGTGTGGACTCTATCCATTCGTAACTTAATAGATCGTCATTCTTCAGACGAGTGAGCAGCGGGTAAAGCGTTCCTTCCACTACGATCAGCTTGGCTTCTTTAAGTTTCTGGATGATATCCGAAGCGTAGGCCGGTTCTTTGTGAAGCAGTAGCATGATGCAATACTCTAACATGCCCTTACGCATTTGCGACTTTACATTATTTACGTCCATCTCTTATTGGTTTACGATTCGACAATTTTCTATTTTACAGCGAAGATAGCAACTGATTGAAATAGAGCTTTTCTTTGTATGACACAAATATATGTATTATCTTAGTACTATGCAATACAAAGTACCTTGTATTTCATTTAATTAACACTATTATCTATTCACACCTTATTAATAAAGCACCAAGGGAAAGAATAACATATAAGAGAAAAATGTATCTTTGCGGAAAAGATATAAATACAACGAACTATGTTAACTATCAGAAAAGCAACTACAGCCGATTGTGAGTTGATTCACAAACTTGCATGGCAGATATTTCCGGAGACTTACAAGGACATACTTTCACCGGAACAAAACGATTACATGATGGAATGGATGTACTCCATAAAGAACATCCGCAAGCAAATGGAAGAAGAAGGACATGTATATTTCATTGGATACAAGGACAACGAAGTGTGTGGTTATGTATCTGTGCAACAACAAGGTGAAGATCTCTTCCATTTACAGAAAATATATGTACTCCCCTCCTTTCAAGGATCACATTGCGGTAGCTTCTTATTCCATGAAGCCGTCAAATATATCAAGGAAGTACATCCCGGTCCATGCCTGATGGAATTAAATGTAAACCGCAACAACAAAGCGCTGAATTTCTATGAACGCATGGGGATGAGAAAATTGAGGGAAGGGGATTTTCCGATAGGGAACGGATATTATATGAATGACTTTATAATGGGGCTGGAGATCAATTAAAAATTAAAGGCTGCGCAGTTCAAAAAGAGAACCTTGCGCAGCCTTTAATTTTTAATTGATAATTCTTTATTTCCAATTATTCCGTTACTCGTTCCAACCATTTTACCATGGCAAACATAACACCCATTGACACAAGACAAATAACAAAGAATACAGTCCAACACTGCCAGATAGGAATCTTGTTATACATCATAGGACCAAGGAATAAGAAAAGATTTCCTATCGCTGTTGCACCAAGCCACAAGCCTTGGCACAAACCCTGAATATGTTTGGGAGCTACCTTAGAAACAAATGAAAGACCAAGCGGAGAAATAAAAAGCTCAGCTACAGTCAAGAAGAAATAAACCACAATCAGCACCCACGGACCAGCCTTCAACCCTGCTTTGGCAGAGTCAGCCATCGCCTTAAACTCAGTGCCTGAAGGATAACCTTGCATTGCCGAATAAATAGTAAGGAATAAGAAGGCAAGTCCTGCAATACCCATACCAATGGCAATCTTCTTAGGAGTAGAAATTTGCTGACCACGACGGGAAAGCGCACCAAAGAAGAGCATGATGAGCGGAGTAAGTACTATCACAAAGAATGGATTCACAGCCTGCCAAATTTCGGGCGCAATGCTATCGGTTACTACAAAATCGCGGGCAAAAAGTGAAAGCGACTGTCCGTTCTGGTGGAATGAGAACCAGAAGAAAATCACAATACCTAATACAGCAAACAGTGCATATAAACGTTGCTTTATCTCTTTTGCCATGGCTGCCTTCTCGGCAGGGGTATAAGTTACCGATTCCAGTTTTTCCTT
>USSR01000568.1 GCA_900557355.1 uncultured Bacteroides sp. | reverse complement strand
TTTCTGTGATATCTTTATATATTATTTTCACTCCGAAGTCTTGGTAGATTTTCATGGCATCATTGTCCCAAGAATTATCTCCTTGGGGAAACTCAAATCCTCCGGCCTGTGCAAGTGGGTCTGGTGTCGGGATAATTGAATCATCTTCGTAGCAAGACGTGAATGTGAGACAGAACAATAATATCCATACGTTATATATTGGCTTCATAATTTTCTGTTGTTTAGGATTAACGATCATTATTTTTATAATTTATAGTTAGTTTGTTATGGAAACTCCAACCCGTTCCGGACCGAACGGATTTTGTTCCAATAGTAAGTTTCTTTGCAATACATTTGGAGGTATAGGTAATACGTATGAAGGATCATTTTTTGTTAATGTGTAAATTTTTCCTTCCCATTTGTGCTGTATGGAAGGCATGCCATATCGACGTAAGTCAAACCAGCGTTGGCCTTCGTAACAAAGTTCTTTTCTGCGTTCTTCACGTATCTTGGTAATAAGATCATCTCCACTCAATCCCGAAAAGGATGGTATGTTTCCTTCGTCATATCGTTTTTCCAGTAGTGCGTTCATAGTGGTGATAGCTTCTCCTTCTGCTTGACTCATGGCAGCAGCTTCAGCATAATTCAGATAAGCTTCTGCTACCCGGAAAGAGAGTGCGAAATAATCACTGCTTCCGGAAGTGGGGACAGAACGGAGCGTCTTATATTTGCCATAGGGAAGATACGTATTATAAAATGTACTGCTCTCTGGGACATCTTCATTATACTGTATCTCCCGAGTAATATAACGATCTTTGCGTAAGTCACCTTCCGAGAAACTGTTAATCAACTCATCTGCTGCTTTGAATTTTCTTCTGGTATCGTTATTATTCTTACCTTCCTTTTCAATATAACCTTCGTATTCACCTGTCAAATCTCTTATGGTTCCATAACTCCAGATAACTTCTGGAGAATCATAGGTGTTGAATGTATAATAAGGTTCTTTCATACCCGCTTCCGGTGCAGGGATTGTATTCAGATCGCGCAGTGAAAAGTTCCAATCTTTGATAACTTTTTCTGCATACGTTTTTGCCTCTTTCCAATTTTCCATATAGAGAGCCACACGTGATTTTAATAATTGCACCATAGGTAGGCTAACGAGGTAGTTTGGCTCATATTGTTGTGCGGCGGAGAGAGTCAAGAATAAACGTTCTGCTTCGTTTAGGTCGGCAACAATCTGTAGATATACTTCCTCTACCGTATTTCGTTTCATCAGTACCTCACCTTCATCTCTCATTTTACTGTCAATTTTTAGAGGAACTCCCAATGATTCTTTGTCGTAATTATATGGAAGTCCGTATTGATTAACCAGCATATAATAGAAGAAAGCCCTCAAAGCATAGGATTGTGCCTTGATGTAATTTTTTTCAGCTTCTGTACCGGACACTTCGTCAGTATAATCAAGTGCAGCATTGGCTCCTAAAATATATTCATAAAGGTTTCCCCATGTATTGCTCGGCTCTTGTCCTAATTTTTGTTGCATTTCGAACATATTGGGTTGCCAACTGTACAGTACCTCGAATGTTTCCATTTTTCCCTGTTCATTTTCAGGGAATTCGTAACCCTCCACTTGATTTTGATCGATATCATCTGCAAGTATTTCCAAATAGGCTAGAAATTTGGTATTCCCTTGTTGGGGATAAGCCTCTCCAATAAGCATCTCCTGTAATGCATTGGCATCCTTGGGGATGTATTTGCTTTGTGACTTGGGCTCTAAGAAATCACTGCAGGCAGTGAGACTTGTCAATGTAATTGTATAGATTAAATATTTAAGTTTCATATCTTTCTTTGTTTATAGTTTAAAATCCGATATTAAGTCCCAGTGAGAAAGATCGTGGCATGATACTGTTTTCTAATTCCGGGTCGAAGCCATTGAAACGTTTGCTGGCTATTACAAATATGTTATCCATATTAAAATTGATAGCTAGGTTTTTTGCATGGATCTTGTCACACCATTCTTTTTTCATTTGCCATGATAATCCGATGTTACGACAACGTAGGAATGAACCACTGACTACCATAGCATCTGATTTCTCCCACATTTCAATAGCTGATTCTGCACTATCTGTATTAGGCAGGGTCCACCCTATTTCTATCGGCCATGTCGGAAGTCCGGGAATATTTGTGTAGACCTCATCTCCGGGCTTTTGCCAACGGTTTAGTAAATCGCGGTTTACATTTTTGGTTGGATCCGGCATCATACTGCCGCTTCCTTGAAAATCACTGTAAGGTGACGGCAAGCGTTTTTTACTACCTAATAAAAGGGAGAAACTGGTATTTAATGACAAAGATTTGTAACGGAAACTAAAACCGAGACCTCCGGTGAAGTACGGCTCTGTTTCTCCGGAATATACCAAGTAAGTAGTCGGATCGATACTTTTGCTCTTTTCTTCATCTGGGACCTCAACGTAGTTGAACATTGGTTTACCATTACTTCCGTCAAGACCAGCAAAAGAGTATGACCAGAATGCACTCAGCGGATAACCTTCTTTTAATATCTGTGTACTACCTCCTCTCAAGTACATTGCTGTGTTTCTGTCAATTTTGGTTTCTCCACCTTTGTTCCAGTTTTTAGAGGCATTCAGGTTGATGTTCAGGCTGAAATCGCGCTTTTGGATAGGCGTGAATGATAATGTGTATTCAATTCCCCGATTGTAAATAATTCCACCGTTACGTTTCATATCATCAATTCCGTATTCGAATGGCAAATCTACGGTGATTACCGCATTGGAACGTCTGGTATAATATTCCAGATTCATATAGAACATACGGAACAGTTCCAGATCCACGCCGAAGTTCCAGTTTCTGGTACGTTCCCAGGAGAGATATGGATTAGGTATCTGGCCGATAGTGGAGAAGTAGCGATTATATCCGGGTTGTACTCCCTGTTGGCTTAAGATTAGTTCAGGACTTTCTCGTGTTAAAGCATTTCCCTGAATACCGAATGTTCCTCTGAAATTAAGTGTAGTGATCCATTTCAAATGTTTTTGAAAGAAAGCCTCTTCTGATGCTCTCCAGGAGAGACCGAATGAATAAGTCGGGTCGATACGATGGTTTATATCCTGCCCGAAAACGTTGGAGGCATCATTTCGTACATTGGCATTGACTACATAGCGATTCTTGAATGAATATGCGAAAGTAGCGAAGAATGAAAGGAAGTTGTTGGTATTGTCTGTTCTTTGCCAGCCTCTACTATAAATATCTCCTAATATTCCCCAGCCTGTTGGAGGATTGTTGGGAGTTATCACTTCACTTGGTATGGTAGGAGCAACAATACGTTCACCTCTGTCCGGCACATATCCCCAAACTTTATTGGCTGTTCCTTTCGCTGTAGATGAACGGAGTTCCATACCCAATAATGCGTTCAATCGGTTATCAGGATTGAATGCTTTACTGAATTGTAACTTGTTCTGAATATTGTAGGAATACTGGTTGTTGTCGTTTGTATACAATATACCTCCGAATGGAAGCTGCGCAGCTTTAAATTCAGCACTGGTGGGAGTAACGGAATTAAAATCGTAGCCGCGATACTCGTTGGCAATATAGTAAGTACGTTCGGTAGCCCAGCTTTCATTCGTACTATTGTTATTCGAATAACCTCCGGTGAATTGGTAGGTTACCCAATCAAGAATACGCCAGTTTACATCTAGTGAGGCGGACATGAAGTTCGAACGTGCTTTTGAACCGCTGTTGTCCCGTTCATTGATAAAATTGTATGAAAGGGTTTGTATCTTACCAGTTTTAGAGTTGTAGCCGTTCCTTTGCATATAATAAGCGTCCGGATCGATGATGCGGTTGGTGTTAGTAGCATAACTCATTGGGTTGACTTCGTTGAAAAAGCCATTTGTGGTAGAAACACTACCGTTTAAAGTCAGATTGATAGTTAGCTTTTCTATAGGGCGTAACATCAGGGCGATACGGCCTGTCATACGTTCGTTGTCGTTGCCGATTTCCTGGCCTTCACTGTTATTATATCCTATGGATGCTGAATAACTGAACTTGTTTGTTCCGCCGGAAACACTAACGTTGTGAGTATGGCTGAACGAACGACGTGTCAGGCGTTTGAACCAGTCTGTATTACGGGTTTCCATATCGTTATAAAGCTTTCTGTATTCGATGTCTGAAATATCATGTTCCTGCAGCATCCGTAATATACCTTCATAGGTGTTAAGATCCTTATAAGGTGTTTCTATATAATTAACCCCTGCATCAAACGCTTCTTGTGAGAAACGGACACGTTCTTGAGAGTTCATGAAGTTGAACATCCCATAATTAGGACGTTGTCCGATGTTAAAGTTGGCGGAGTAGTTTACGGTTAGTCGGTCAGTAGTATTTTTCTTGGTGGTGATTTCGATTACACCGTTAGAGGCTTTCGAACCATAGATGGCAGTGGCGGAAGCATCTTTCAAGATGGTGATATTTTCGATATCGGCGGGATTTAACCACGAAATCTGGTTACCGATAATGTCTTGCAAATTTTTAGTCATCAGGTCGCCACTGTCTAATGTTACCTGAAAATCTTCCTGGATAATGCCGTCTACTACCCACAATGGGTCACGGTTTCCTTGCAACGTACTGGTACCTCGAATCTGAATCTTGGGGGCAGTACCTACATGACTGCTTGTATTGGTTAC
>USSR01000567.1 GCA_900557355.1 uncultured Bacteroides sp. | reverse complement strand
ACCAGTGGAAGTTATTCCCGGTATGTTTACTACTTATCGAAGTGATAAACATATATATTGGGAAATCCCGGATTCATTGATTGGGCGTGAATTTGCCGTAACAACTACTATTCTGACTGCTCCCGCCCGTCCGGACCGGGATATGGAAAAGACATTCGGATATTCGGGTGATATGATAGGTCCGGTATTCTTCAGTTTCAGGAAACAGGGTGATGAATTGTGGATGATAGATCCACAACATGAAAGGATCATAGAAGATCCTGAAGGAGTATATGCGAAGATTGCTGCCCAACGTGGGAATAACAGACTTTATAAGAGATTGCCGGTCAAAGCAAAGACTCAAGGAAGTAGTTTGATAGAAATTGGCGAAGTATTAAAAGATTTTCCTTTGTTTAATCTTGATATTGTATCTTTTGATTTATCAATAGGCACGCGTTTAAGAGAGAAAGATTGCATCAAGGAAATCAAGGGATATGATAATCGCTTGTTGGTTCACGTATCACGGGCTTATCGAAGTTCATCGATAGGAATACCCGGTAGACCGGTTTCGGCTCCTTATGTCGGTGATTGGGATACGGGTGTTTGCATTAAGCTATTATCAAAAAATCCATTGGAAGCAGTTCCTGCAAATAACGGAGCCTACTTCTCTATCGGCAAGGAGTGTTTTCAGGGCGATCAGCCCGCTGTCCGGAAAGCTGTTGTCAAACGGTGGCGTTTGGAGATAAAGCCGGAAGATAAGGAGAAATACATAAAAGGTGAATTGGTGGAGCCAATACAGCCTATTATCTTTTATATAGATCGCAATACGCCGGAAAAATATATCGGTTGCATCATTGAGGCAGTACGTGACTGGCGTCCTGCTTTCGAGCAAGCCGGATTTAAGAATGCCATTGATGCACGATTGGCTCCCACTGCCGAAGAAGATCCGGATTTTAGTATTTATGACAGTACTTATCCGTTTATTTCATGGAAGATATCAGGACGAAATAATGCTTATGGCCCGTCTCCTTGCGAATCGCGGTCGGGTGAGATTATTGCTTGCCACATCGGTATTTTCAGTAGCGTGTTGAATTTGGAACAGAAATGGTATTTCGCCCAATGTGGAGCCAATGATCCGCAGGCATGGAACATAGAATTGCCGGACTCTTTGCTATTTGAACAGATAAAACAAGTCTTGACACATGAAGTCGGTCATACGTTGGGATTGGAACATAATTTTCTAGGTAGCTCTCATTATTCCATCGATCAATTACGTGATAATGATTTTTTAAGTCAACATAGTATAGGTAGTTCTATTATGGACTATGTACGGTTTAATTATGCTTTGCGTCCTCAAGATAAGGTCGATTTGGAAAACAGACGGATACGTGTCGGCGAATATGATAAGTGGGCTATTGAATGGGGTTACCGCATATTTCCGGGTAAGGATGCTTCTGAAAGAGAAAAGAACAGGAACCGTTGGAATCAGGAAAAACAGAAAGATCCTTCATTGCATTTCTTAGGTGGGATGGATGTACGGGCACAGGCGGAAGACTTAGGTAACGACCATGTTATTGTCAATACACAAGGAATAGAAAATTTGAAATATTTGTGTGAACATCCGGATGTCTGGAATGTAACGGATAAAACGTCTTTATATGTATTACAGGGGCGTTATGAAGCCGTATTAAATCATTATAAACAGTGGGTACAGCATGTTTTGTCGCATTTGGGTGGAAAACGTCTTGCTGAAGCCGATAATAAGAATATTTATATACCGGAAAAGGCTGATTACAATAAGAAAGTGATGAACTTTATACAGACTTATGTATTACAGCCTCCTGTATGGATGTTTAATACAACGTTTACCAATAAATTAGAAATAGATACCAGTCAGGAATTCGATCGTTTTTATGAGGAGCTTATGTCGGAAATAATCCGTTCTCTTTGGAAGGTAGAAAAAGCGGAGGATGCTTGCGAGGGGATGTTATCTGTAAATGAGTTTCTGGAAAGTATGCATGAAGGATTATTCGTCGAATGGGCTAATAAGGGTCTTGTAAGTGAAGCGAAGCATAAGGTACAGATACTTTATGTAAATAAACTCTGTGATTTACTGAATCGGTCGGGAAAGACAACCTCGTCGAAATTATTAGTTTCTGTCAGGCAAGCTTTGAATAGAATTAAGAAAGAGGGGCTTGAATATAGTCATAGGGTATCAGAACCGGTTGCTAGAAAGCGTGCTATGTTTCTTGTAGATAGTATTATATTTTAAGGATGAAAAGCAAAATAAAAAGACTCATGAATAAGAGAAAATATGTGATTTTTATATTGCTGTGTATGACTACATGGCTTCAGGCACAAGATTCCGTCAAGACGTTTGATGAATTCTTTGTCACCGGAATGAAAAAAATAGAGGGAGTATTTCCTGTATATGTAGCGGAGAAAGAGGTTTATCTGGAAATACCCGGTGAATATATCGGGCGGGAGATTGAAGTGCGAGGACAGATAGATAGAGGCTTCGATTTACTGAATCGTCCTGTTACCGGTTTGGGGGTAGTACGCATCATGTCTCCTGATAAAGCTACGATTTGTTTCCAAAAACCGTTTTATACAGAACGTATTCTGGATGAAAAGAGTGTATATCAGCAGTCATTTTCATTGTCGAATATACAACCTGCCGGCGATAGCTATCCGGTAGTGGCTTATTCGAAAGAACAAGGAGCCATTATCAGGATCACAGAATATCTGGTAAACGGCAATGACTGGTTCAGTTATAATCATACTTTTATCCGTTCGTTGGTTCCGGAACTGTCGGAGTTAACAAAAATACATCCTTTTGAAGAAGGGGTGTCCTTTACGGTCAGGCGTTATCACGGGGTTGAGGCGGAAAGATATATGTTTTCCAGCTCTGCCATTATATTACCTGAAGGCAGCATACCTTTGGAGGTTACTTGTGTAGTACGTTTGCTCCCTCAAAAGAAAGATCAGATCCGCCTGGCAGATCACAGGATACCCTATCAGACATTGACTTTTAAAGATTATTCCCAAGATCCTTATTGTATGGTAGAAGATTCATTAATTCTTCGTTGGGATATGTCGAAACCGCTTATTTTTTATATAGATACGCTTTTTCCGAAGGAATATTTTCAAGCTGTGAAAGAAGGAATATTGGTATGGAATACTGCATTCCGCAAGGCAGGTATCCGGGATGCTTTACAAGTGAAGTATGCAGACAGCAAAATTATTCCGGCCGAACAGCGTGCTTTCGTTTCATACGATTTGATGATGCCGGGGATAAAGAGTGACTTTACCTGTCATCCTCGTACCGGAGAAATACTGTCATGTCGGGTGAATATCGGACATGGATTTCAAAAAGGAAAATTGGATGACTATTTGTTGAGTTGTGGCGCTTCGGATCCGCGTATCATAGCCGACCGTTATGCAAAGGAAGTGGAAAAAGAGTTGTTGCAAAATGAAATAACAGGGGAAATCGGGCATCTTTTAGGTTTACGCGGAAATCTGTCCAAAAACTCGTGCGGAACGACTGTGAAAGTAGGGGAAGATGCTTGCCGGGCTATTTATTTTGGTTATAATCCTCTCAAAGGAAGTAGGAATTGCTATGATGAACGGGAGCAACTCCGTCGATGGATAGATAAAAACCTGCCGGATGGGACCCATTCTCTTCCTCCATCCGATTATGCAGCAAAGGTGTCAAATCTGCAGATTATACTAAATCAATTGGATAAGATTGTGTATAAAGGAGGAAAAATAGGAAGTTCACTCACTGATATATACAGGAAGGCTATTCGTCAATATGGAAGTTACCTGATGGGAATAGCTGAAACAGTGGGAAGTTCCCAACCGGCAGATGCACAACATCAAGCAATGCTCGAACTGGATAACTATTTATTTCATCCTGTAGAAAAGATGGAATGTACGTATGTAAAAGAGAATTTACTGGAAGCAAGAAATAACATTCTATATCCGGAATTGGTAAAGATGTTCAAGCACTTACTAAGTATAGAAACAATATCGGCTCTTAGATTGCAAGCATTACATAGTAATCAAAAAGGATATAGTGATGACGATTTCTTCCGGGATTTGTATAAAGGGCTGTTCAATGATTTTGATCCGTCGGCTGCTGTAAGCTATGAACAAATGGATATCCAGTTGATATGTCTGGACGCATGGTTGGATATAATACAGGAAAATGCAAAACATACTAGTACAACGAAGCGTTTAAAGGATGAATTGCATAGTCTGTACAACAGATTGGAGAAGCTTAGTACGATACATCCCCAGACAGAGGTGCGTGATATGTACACTTTACTTATGGGAAGAATTAAGTGAAAAAATAGTCGTACAGATAGGATAACCTGTAAGTTTTGGGTTATCTTTGCTATGATTTATGAATAAATAAGTAGAATAAAATGACTATTATTTTTCCTTCACCCATCTTCGGCCCTATTCATTCCCGCCGTTTGGGCGTTTCTTTGGGAATCAATTTATTACCGGAAGACGGTAAGGTTTGTTCGTTCGACTGCATTTACTGTGAGTGTGGCTTCAATGCCGAACGTCGTACGAAGAAGCTTCTCCCTACCCGTGAAGAAGTCCGCACGGCTCTCGAAGAGAAACTGAAAGATATGCAGGCAAACGGTTCCGCTCCCGATGTACTGACCTTTGCCGGAAACGGTGAACCGACTGCGCATCCCTACTTCCCGGAAATTC
>USSR01000566.1 GCA_900557355.1 uncultured Bacteroides sp. | reverse complement strand
GACAATGCTTTGGAGATAGAATCAGACAAAATAGAAGCACCACCTTCATCACCATATAAAGCAACCAGGCCAAACGCCTCGATCATACCGACCACAGTACCTAACAAACCTATTAACGGAGCCAGTGAAGCGATAACAGAAAGAGGATATATACGTGCCAAATGTGTACGAATATCACGTGCAGCCATGTCACCTGCCGTCTGGCTTACAGCCTCACGCCCGGCTTTTACATGCTCAAAAATAAAACGCAGTGAGTTCGCTAGCGTAGAAGGATACTTGTCACAAGCAGCCAATGCTCCTTTCAAATCCCCATTTGCCAAACATTCATTAACACTTTTGCACAAAGGTTTTGGAGCCAGGCGACCTTGACGCGAAGTTATCAGTCTCTGAATTGCAATTACAAGAGCTATCAATCCCAACAAATACAATGGATACATCATTGTACCACCTGCCTTAATCTGTGCTCCCCAATCGATGTGCACCCCCTGATCAGCAGCAATACTATCTGATACAGCCTCATCATACATCAACTCATCATCTTCCTCCACTGCCGGAACAACAGTAGCAACCTCACTCGGAAGTACTTTCGGAGCATTTTTTATATCATCCTGTGTCTTTGCTAAAAAGATTTCATCAAAACCAGCATCACGCCTTTCAGGACAAATAAATGACATTCCGGTTAACGTAATATTACCGAAATCCTTCCAAAGGTCGCGTGTCATCACCATCCAGTGTCCAGGCTTGTCACCAAGATCCAGACCTTTCAACTGGTTTATCAAATCTTTTGGTTCTCCGGCGATATAAGTAAAATCATATTTCTTTCCTTTTTGACTGGCTGACTTTTCGGAAACATGAAATTTCATTCCAATCTGTTCTCCCCCCCATTTCACCCAGGCAAAAGTAATATAACGATATTCACCCGGTCCCGGGTTTTCTCGGATAGGGATGGATAAACCTGTCATTTCTGCAGGACTTTTAGCAGCTCCTACATATATATAGTTTTCTGTCTTTTTTGAGTACCCTCCTTTCCGAACATACTTATTATCTTTTACCCATTGTGCCCCATCCGGCAGTTTAGTACTAAACAGTTCGTACAGCCCTTTACCGGATTTACCATTCGTTTGTGCCGAAAGCGGGGTAGTAAACAATAGTATTGCTCCCAAGATGCATACACCCACTATCCCTTTCTTTAAACCAAATTTCATTTTTGTGTAATTCATGTCTATTCTTTTTTTATTATTAACTTTAAATTTATAGCCAACGTAAGTCATCGAACTAATTCACAATGGCAAAGTTCTTAAAAATAATAGAGAAACGGGTACTCTAATCATTCAAAAAGTTCCAAATCTTTAATATACGGCTTTATAAAAAGTCCGATAATCATTCAAAGAGGGGCAAAAATAAATCATATCTGAATCTTCCTTCACAAACAGTTGCTCATACGCTATAAATTAAAGGGGATGTGTCAAGACTAAGACACATCCCCAACATATAAGTAAGCCGCATACCTAAACTGTCAAAGATTAGTGTATGCGGCTATTCGATATCAATAGCACTTGGCATCTTAAGAATTATCTTCCACTATTTTCCATTCCACAATTCCACGTATCTCGGAAGAAAAGTTCACACCGATCTTATATAATTTACGAGAATCCTTGGCGAAAGGCAAAGCATACCCTTTTTCCTCTATTTGACGTAAAGCCTCGTCAGCGCTACCATCCAATTTCAGTTCCATCACATAGATATAGTCTTTGGTTTGCAGCACAACATCGATACGACCATTGCTGGTAGTACGTTCCACATCGGTATAAAATCCCATCATCTTAAAAACCAAGTACATCGCATTCTGAAAATAAAGCTCCATCTTCCCCACTATCTTATAGTCGGTATCGGCAAACATGGATTGCAGACGCTGTATGAAACTATCCACATTACCTTGACGTACATCCATAACAAAGCTGGTAATAATAAAACTGGATTCCTGTTCTGTCACAGGCGTATAAAAAGGTAACAGATACTTAATAAAACCATTCTCAACTTCCTTATTTGGAAAGCCTAATCGATAAATACCAAACTCTTTATCATATCCTTTTATCGTCAAATATCCGCTTTGATAAATAACAGGAATGGGATTGCACGACATAGAATCTATACTATTCAGTAAATCGCCCGAAACCTGCTCCTCGGTAATCCTATCCAACCTATAGTTGGAATGTTTCAGCAGATAAACCAAGAAAGACGGAGTACCTGTCTCAAACCAATAATCGGAGAACTTCAGCTTAGACAACGTATTAAAGATACTGAATGGATTGTAAAGTCCTACAGTATCATAATCGAAATGATAACCGTCATACTGTTCTTTCAACTTGACGTAGCATTCCTCTTTCGTCAAGCCGTTCCTTTCACCCAATAATGCCACATCGCCATCAAAGTTTTCATGAAGTTCCTTATCCGTAATGCCGCAAATATCCATGTAACGATAGTCCATCGATATATCATTCAGATTGTTCAAATCACTGAACACGCTCACCTTGCCGAATTTCGTCACACCGGTTAGGAAAGCCAGCTTTATATATCTATCCTGCGACTTGAGTACGGAATAAAAAGCTTTCAACAGATTACGATATTCCGCCTGTAATGTCTCGTTACCGATAGCCTGCAACATAGGCTTATCGTATTCGTCCACCAAGATAACCACACGATGCCCTGTTTTCTCGCAAGCACGTCTTACAATCCCTTCAAAGCGCAACGGCAAAGAGGTCTCCACCGCCCTTGTACCATAAAGTTGCTCCCAATAAGAAAGAGTACTGTCCAGCCGTCTTCGCAAGCTATCCGGTTCTTTGTAGTTCTCCGTATTCAGATCCAGATGCAGGATAGGATGTTCTTCCCATTTCTGTTCCAGCTTCTCAATGGCAAGCCCTTTGAAGAGTTCTTTTTTTCCGCTCAAATAAGCTTCAATGGTAGATAACAGCAGACTCTTCCCGAAACGGCGGGGACGACTAAGGAAATAATAACGACCGGTAGTCGCCATCCTATACACCAACGCTGTCTTGTCTACATATACATAACCGTCGTTTATCAAACTCTCGAAATTCTGTATACCAATAGGAAATTTGCGTATCACACTATCCATAGTTATTTTTCATTTAATAATTATTCAAAGATAAACATTATTTTCGAGTGACATTCTCACATTCCAAGTAATTTTTATAAGCCCTTCACCTTTTCGCTACAGAACCCTATCCATAGGCTAAAGCGGGTGAAGGGAGGGACCTTCACCCAAGCCGTCACTCAAGGCATCACCCAACCCGGTTCTCTCTTACCCAATTTTTACCACCCGATACACATTTCCAAACTTAGTATGCTTACGTTCTATCCCCACCGCTACCAATATTTGCGCCAAACTTGCCGGATTTGCACCACGCATAGCTGCAGGATTCCTCCTTTTTAAACATTGAAATATATCAGCCGCAGAAAGAAGATCACACTCCTCTCTTCTTTCCGCCGACCGATAACAAGCACGCAACACATCTTCCACTGGCCCTTGACGGTAAAACGCCAGATTGCTTTTTTGCAATTCCTGTTCTTCTTCTTTCGTAAACCAATAACGTTGACCGGACAGAATTGCCACTTTCAACTGCGCATAAAGTTGTTCATGTTCAATCGCTTCACAATCAATAGGATGCTCTACTTCCACACAAATAAACCTGCGGCTACCAGTTGGATCAGTGAGCAAATCTTTCCTGTTAGACGTGCCGATAAAAGAAGCTATTCGCGGTAAGACGCGATAATTCTTCTGGTAAGCTTTGCACAAACTCAATGAAGCCATCTGCATCAGATTCTTCAACAAAGGCATTTTTGCAGAAGAAAACTTGTCAAATTCATCCAAATTGAGAAGCCCCATCTCTACCAGTCTACGTTCCACATTTCCCTGACTTGTCAAATCCACCTTATCCATATAATAACGCCGAAGCACAGGGGGAAGTAAAGACTTACAAAAAGTAGATTTGAAATATCCCTGTTCCGTACTGATGAGCAAGGGAGCTACGCTATTCGCATGGTCGCCCATTACCCCCATCCATTGTGCCGTCATCCCCAACATCCAAATACGGAATCCTTTTTCCCACAACGGTTTTTCCGAAACCCGCCGTGCCAATGCAGACACACGGTCTATCCCATCCCACTCCGGCAATTCATCCAGATACAGCCTGAAAGGATGATATTCTGCTATGCGGGTGGAATAAATGCAACGCGACAAATCACGATCCCAGCATGCAATACCGGCCTCATGCGCTTCCAGGCAGATCGTATTCAACACACGTTGATTGACAGGCCGAAATCCCTCGTTCATCCGTTCCAACAAACGAAATTCAGTTTCTTCCGTCAGAACATTATAACGAAAATCATAATGAGATTTCAAGAAAAGGTCTACACTTTCAGCCAACTGTTTCGTTTTAGAAAGCGAATCCCTCTCTTTTATCTCCTTTCTCTCTTTAAGCTCTTCATAACAACTAACCGAAGGCTTTGATGCGTCTTCCATTAATCCTTCACACTCTCCGCTTTTATAAAAGCGGTTTACAAACTTCTGCCATAATGAAAGCAGCACACTTTTCTTGTCCATAGAATTTCGTTTTAGTATTTAATGGATGCGAATATAATATCCGGAATATGGGATTTACAACTTTTTAATCCCTTCATTTTTTTTAAA
>USSR01000565.1 GCA_900557355.1 uncultured Bacteroides sp. | reverse complement strand
ATGGAAGTTCAATTTCGTGCGGATGCACCTTGATCCGTATTGGAGTGATGACCCCTCCATGCAGTCCGTGAGGTATGAAGGACATGAACGGTTCTCTGAAACCCGCTTTCGGAAGTATCTTGAAGAGTTGTTTGTGCCGATGGCAGAATACTTTATTTCCAAAGGAATGTATGTGGTGATGCGTCCGCCCGGAGTCTGTCCGGCTGATGCTCCCTATCAAGGTATGGAAATAGGAGACAGTTATCAGCAGTTTTTGCTCAAAGTGTGGGATATTGTTTCGCAACATCCTAAGCTGAAAAATAATATGGATGTCATGTTCGAGCTTGCCAATGAACCTGTCAGAATAAAAGGTACTGACGGAACATACGGCAGTAGCGGTGACGGTCATTTCAAGAACCTCCAACTCTACTTTCAGGCTATAGTAGACAAAATACGTGCCAACTGCCGCAACATTGTTTGGGTGCCGGGATTGTCTTATCAGTCATCTTACGCCGGATATGCTATTCACCGTATTGAAGGGGAGAACATAGGCTTTGCCGTTCACTGCTATCCCGGTTGGTATGGTAGCGATGCCGAGGAAGACAGCGGTGAAGGAATCGGCTCTTCCACAGGAGGAGGTTATGAAGCTTTTCAGCGGGGTTGGGATGCGCAAGTAGGTCCTGTGGCGGCTTTCGCTCCTATCATGGTGACTGAAATAGACTGGGCTCCGAAGAAATATGATGCCACTTGGGGTAAAAGTATTACAGGAACAGCTGGTGGTGAAGGTTTTGGTGCCAACTTCAAATATATAGCTGATAATTCAGGTAATGTTTCCTGGTTGTTCTTTACAACGAGGTCACATGAGTTGGCAGCGTTTAAAGATGTGCCGGGTGAACCGGGCAATTACACTTTTCTCAATGATCCCGAGGCCTGCCCGTGGGCAATGTACCATTGGTTCAAGGAATATGCTGAAGGGATAGTAGTGAATGGGGAACTGGAAAAACTGGAGTTGATGGGACAAGAGGGGGAACTTCGTCTGCAAATGGGTGGGACGAATTATCTCAAAGTGAAAGCTGTTTATTCTGATGGAACGGTACGGATGGTGACTGCGGAGGCGACTGTCAACAGCTCAGATACAAACGTGCTGAAAGTAGAACAGGCAGCCAAATTAGTAGCTGTGGCACCCGGTGAAGCTACGGTAACCGTTACGTATCAATCGGCTGCCGGAGTCAGTAAGCAACTGACTTTACTGGTTACGGTAATTTCTCCTTTCTCATTGACGGCAGATGTCTTCAATCCTTCTATATGGGAGGAAGGCACATTCGACGAGAACACCCGCACACTGGTGACGGGGCAGTATGGTTTCGGAGGTTGGCAATATGACAATGGACTTGATTTGTCGGGATATAAGACTGTGACCGTAGAGCTGGGTAACGATAATGAAAGTGGTGTTTCGTTCCGTCTGTTTGATAAAAATAATTATTGGAGTGAGCCTGCTGTGTATGATTTCGGATCTTCACGTAAGATTGTAGTGGAGTTGGATAATATGAAAGATAAGAACGGAGGAAAAATTGATCCTTCGCATCTTTATATTGCAGGTTTTTGGTCAACAGGTGGAAAACCTATTGTGATAGCTAATGTCTCCTTAGCAAATTAAAAAGACATATCAACTCTCATCTTTCCGAGAGTTTGATATAATTTGTGCATTTTATAATATCTTTCCTGCATCCTCTGTGAAGAGTGTGCAGGAATACAAATCTGTAATATTTATCTAATATTGATATTCAAATGTCTAAAATTGCAAATCAGTGATTGGATTCATGCCTTATTTTTGCAGATATATATGAATGGTCTGATAAACTTTAAATAAAAGATATGATGAAGAAGATAATTGTATGGTTGGCTGTAATGATGTATACACTATCCGGTTATGCACAAGATGCGAATTTTCATATCTATCTGTGTTTGGGACAATCGAACATGGAAGGAAATGCGAAGGTAGAAGAGCAGGACACAGTGGCAGTTGACAGCCGTTTTCAGGTATTAGCGGCTGTCGACTGTCCTAATTTGGGGAGGATCAAAGGGAATTGGTATAAGGCGGTTCCTCCTTTGGTACGTTGCTATACGGGTCTGACTCCGGGTGATTATTTTGGACGGGCTATGGTGGCTAACCTGCCGTCCAATGTGCGGGTAGGAATTATCAATGTTGCCGTAGGTGGTTGCAAAATAGAATTGTTTGATAAGGATAATTATCAGTCATACGTAGAAACTTCTCCGGATTGGCTGAAGAATATGGTAAAAGAATACGGTGGCAATCCTTATGCACGTTTGGTTGAGATGGCAAAGCTTGCTCAAAAGGATGGAGTAATTAAAGGTATTCTGCTGCATCAGGGAGAGTCGAATACAAATGATAAAGACTGGCCTTCAAAAGTAAAGGGAGTGTATGATAATCTTTTGAAAGATTTGGGATTATCTGCTGCTAATGTGCCCTTACTGGCGGGTGAGGTGGTACATGCGGACCAGAATGGAATCTGTGCCAGTATGAATACAATCATCGACAGTTTGCCCCAGGTAATTCCTACTGCACATGTCATATCCTCCGCTGGTTGTCCGGCTGCATTCGATAATCTTCATTTTACAGCCGAAGGATACCGGATATTGGGAGCACGTTATGCCGCTAAGATGCTTTCTATTTTGGGATATGGAGATTGGACATCTGCCCAGAATATGAAATTATGGTATGCTCGTCCGGCACAAGACTGGCTGGAAGCTCTGCCATTGGGCAATTCCCGTTTGGGAGCTATGGTATTTGGCGGAACTGCCCGTGAAGAACTGCAACTCAATGAAGAGACTTTCTGGGCTGGCGGACCTTACAATAATAATAATCCCAAAGGATTGCAGGTATTGCCTGAAATACGCCGTCTTATTTTTGAAGGCAAAACCCTGGAGGCACAGAAACTCATTGATGAGAATTATATGACGCCTCAGCATGGCATGCGCTACTTGACGATGGGGAGTCTTTTTTTGAATTTCCCCGGACATGAGAATCCTTCTGAATATTACAGGGACCTGAATCTGGAGAATGCTACTGCTACCACCCGTTATGAAGTGGACGGAGTGAAGTTTGTCCGTACCGCGTTTGCTTCTTTGAGTGATGATGTGATTATTGTCCGCATTCAGGCTGATAAGGCAAAGGCTTTGAATTTCGCCATATCATACAACAGTCCGCTGAAATCGAATGTACAAGTAAAGGGTGGCAAACTGATTATCTCCTGTCAGGGAGCTGAACATGAAGGAATCCCTGCTGCTATGCGTGCCGAATGCCAGGTGCAGGTAAAAACAGATGGTAAAGTGAGTAAGGCAGAAAGCGCACTTGCCGTGAATGGGGCTACCGAAGCTACTTTGTACATATCGGCAGCTACCAATTTTGTGAATTACCATGATGTTAGTGCTAATGAATCAAAGCGTACGGCTGCTTATTTACAGAAAGCCATCCGTGTTCCTTACGAACAGGCTTTGAAGAGCCATATCGCCTCTTACCGTAAACAATATGACCGTGTGGCCCTGACTTTGGAAAGCACTAAAGTTTCTGCTTTGGAAACACCTGTCCGTGTACAGCGTTTTATAGAAGGGAATGATATGGCGATGGCGGCTTTGATGTTCCAATATGGTCGTTATTTGTTGATTTCTTCTTCTCAACCCGGTGGTCAGCCTGCTAATCTTCAGGGTATTTGGAATCATAATCCTTATGCTCCCTGGGATAGTAAATATACGATTAATATCAATGCTGAAATGAACTACTGGCCTGCTGAAGTAACCAACCTGAGTGAAACGCATGAACCTTTCTTTGACATGGTGGCCGACCTGGCGGTTACAGGCAGTGAGACAGCTAAAGTTCTTTATGACGCCAAAGGTTGGGTAGCACATCATAATACGGATATATGGCGTGCTTGCGGACCAGTGGATGCTGCATACTTCGGCATGTGGCCTAATGGAGGTGCTTGGGTGGCACAACATCTGTGGCAACACTATTTATTTACCGGCGACAAGGAATTTTTAAAGAGGTATTATCCGGTATTGAAAGGAACTGCCGATTTTTATTTAAGTCATTTAGTGGAACATCCGAAGTATAAATGGATGGTTACGGTACCTTCCATGTCTCCGGAACACGGTTACCGGGGTTCACAAACAACGATTACGGCAGGTTGTACAATGGATAATCAGATTGCTTTTGATGCCCTTTACAGTACACTTCTGGCAAGCCGTATTCTGGGTGGTGATAAACAGTATGAAGATTCTTTGCAGACCATGTTGGACAAGTTGCCACCCATGCAGATTGGCAAACATAATCAATTGCAAGAGTGGTTGATTGATGCTGACAATCCGTTGGATGACCATCGGCATATTTCACACTTATATGGTTTATATCCCAGTAATCAGATTTCTCCAATTACAAATCCGGAATTATTCCAGGCTGCACGGAATACTTTGATACAGCGTGGAGATATGGCTACCGGTTGGAGTATTGGGTGGAAGATTAATTTCTGGGCACGTATGCTGGATGGTAATCATGCTTATAAGATTATACAGAATATGCTTCATCTTTTGCCTAATGATAATGTTCAGAAAGAATATCCTGAGGGACGTACTTATCCTAATTTATTTGATGCTCATCCACCTTTCCAGATCGATGGTAACTTCGGTTATACGGCAGGAGTTGCAGAGATGTTGTTGCAAAGCCATGACGGTGCAGTACACTTGAG
>USSR01000564.1 GCA_900557355.1 uncultured Bacteroides sp. | reverse complement strand
GTTGGCTGCCTTTTCGCTTTTGCCAAGTGCCTACAGTTTCGCCGGTGCCGAAAATCCGGCAACAGAAACTGTATGGGCTGTGAACTCCGTTCAACAACAACGGACCGTAAAAGGTATAGTTATCGACGCCAATGGCGAAGCGGTAATTGGTGCTAATGTAAAAGAGCCGGGAAGCACGACTGGTACCATCACCGATATGAACGGTGAATTCTCGCTGAGTGTCGGCCCTAAAGCTACACTTGAAATCTCATTTATTGGTTACACAACACAAAAAGTAAACGTAGGCGCATCAAACACAGTTAAAGTAATTCTACAGGAAGACACAAAAGTACTCGATGAAGTCGTTATTACCGGTTTCGGTATGTCACAGAAAAAAGCTACTTTGACAGGTGCCGTTTCTGCGATTAAATCAACGGATATCGAGCGTTCAGCTGCATCTACTGCTTCAGGAGCATTGGTTGGTAAGATCGCAGGTCTGAATACTCGTATGCAAGATGGTCGTCCTGGTGCTTCTACTGCATTGCAGATTCGTAATATGGGTACCCCGCTGTTTGTGATTGATGGTGTGCAGTCGGATGAGGGGCAATTTACGAATATGGACTTTAATGATATTGAAAACATTTCAATATTGAAAGATGCTTCTGCTGCTATTTATGGTATTCGTGCTGCTAATGGTGTAGTAGTGGTAACTACTAAGAAAGGACAACAGAAGAGTAAAAATACAGTTTCTGTCAATGCTTATTATGGCTGGCAGAAAAACTCAAGATGGATTCAACCCGCTGATGCTAAAACGTATGTAAATGCATATACAGCTGCTGAGACTTGGGCCGGCCGAACTGATGGAGAACGTAAATTCTCAAGAGAGGATTATGATAAGTGGATGGCTGGTAAGGAGAAAGGTTATACAGGATTTGACTGGGGAGATTATATTTGGAAGACATCTCCACAATATTATGTAAATACTAACTTTTCCGGAGGTTCGGATAAAGCCAACTATTATGTATCTGTGTCACATATCAATCAAGATGCCACAGTTCGTAATTATGGTGGATTCAAACGTACCAATGTTCAGATGAATATTGATATGAAAGTCAATGATCGTTTTAAGATTGGAGCAAGTATGAATGGTCGTATCGAATCACGTAAGAATCCTGGAGTTCCGGGAGGTGATGATTATGATCTTCCTTTGTATTCTAACTTGAAGAACTGGCCGACAATGGGGCCGTACGCGAATGATAATCCTCTTTATCCGCAAAAGGTCTCAACAGATATTAATACCAATTTTGCCCTTTTGAACTATGAGAACTCTGGTAAGATGACGGATGATTGGCGTGTGCTTCAAATGCAGGCTACAGCAGAATACGAACTACTGAAAGGATTGAAGGCCAAGGGAATGGTGGGATACTATTTCGCTTATAGAGAAATGGAAAATCATGAATATCCTTTTAAATTGTATCGATATAATCAGGCTAATGATACTTATGAAGTAGCTGAATCAATGAATACTCCTTATCGTGAACGTATTCGTCATAGAAATGAAGATTTATTCTCTAATTTCCAATTGAATTTTGATCGTAAGTTTGGGGATCATTATATTAATGCTATTGCCGGTTTTGAAGCTTCTCAGCGCAAGAGTCCGAATTTCAATATAATCTCAAGTCCGGTAGCTAATAATTTGAACTTGATTCAATTTAAAGAAATTAAAACGTTTAATGATAACGGAAATGATACCCAAGCTCGAATGGGATATTTAGGACATCAATTATAGTTATGCTGATAAATATTTAATTGAATTTATTGGTCGTTGGGATGGTTCTTGGAAGTTCCGTCCGGGAAATCGTTGGGGATTCTTCCCTTCAGCATCTTTAGGATGGAGAATTTCTCAGGAAAAATTCTGGCAAGAGAGTAAATTGGCAAATATTTTCTCTGACTTTAAGATTCGTGGTTCTTATGGTGTAGTAGGAGATGATAATGTAAGTGATTATTCTGCATTTGATTATTTGGCCGGTTATGACTACAATAAAGGAGGTTCGGTTATCGACGGACAGTATGTTGTAGGATCTGCTCCTCGTGGATTGCCCAATCAGACATTATCATGGATAAAAGCCAAAATATTGGATATTGGTGTGGATATGGGCTTCTTCAATAATCGGTTGACCGCTCAGTTTGACTTCTTCCGCCGATTACGTACAGGTATCCCGGAATCACGTTATGATGTATTGTTACCTTCTGAGGTTGGTTTTGGATTGCCGAAAGAGAATCTGAGATCAGATCTCCATATTGGTTATGATGCAATGGTGCGTTGGACAGATAATATCAATGATTTCAATTATAGCGCTGGCGCTAATGTGACTTATTCTCGTTTCTATGATTGGGAACAATATGATGATCGTCGCAGTAACTCTTGGGATAGATATCGCAATAGTATTTGGCATCGTGTAGGTTATATAAACTGGGGATATGAGGCTGTCGGACGCTTTGAAAATTGGGAGCAGATAGCGACTTATCCGGTAGATATTGACCGTAAAGGTAATCGTACAGTTGTGCCGGGTGATATCATCTACAAGGACGTAAATGGCGATGGTGTTATTAATTTTATGGATGAACGTCCTATTGGTTACAGACAGGATGGAACTCCTAACCTGAACTTTGGTATCAATTTATCTGCTAGTTGGAAGGGCTTTGATCTCTCGATGGACTGGACAGGTTCCGGAATGACTTCATGGATGCAAAAATGGGAAACAGCACGTCCATTCCAGAATGATGGAAATAGTCCCGATGAAGTATTGAAGGATGCTTGGCATTTAGCAGATGTTTGGGATGCTGATAGTGAGTTGATTCCTGGTAAATATCCTTTGATACGTATGAATAATGCTGAAGTATCTGCTTATGAAAAGAGTACATTCTGGCTGCATAATGTACGTTATATCAAATTGCGTAATTTGGAGTTCGGATATACTTTACCGAAAATTTTGTTAGCAAAATCGGGTATTAGTAATTTGCGTGTATATTTGTCTGGAACCAACCTGTTGACATTGACTAATGTACCTATTATTGATCCGGAAGGTTCTAAAGATAATGGCTTGATTTACCCAACGCCACGTATTATAAATCTTGGTATTAACCTCAAATTTTAGCAAACAATGAAAAAGAGAAATTTTATAGCTGTTGCTGCTTGTGCACTGGCATTAAGTAGTTGTAGTGGATTTCTGGACCAAAAGCCAGATCGCATTATGACGGAAGATCAAGTTTATGGAGATGTCAATCTGACAAAATCTGTATTGGCTAATTTCTATGAACGTATATCATTAGGCCAACATGTAGGAGATACGGATGGGTTCGCTCTGTTGGATGAGGCCATTACTTATGATACTAAAGATGATCAGGAAGTTGATCGTAACTGGTGGCGTACATATGATTATACATTGATCCGTAATATCAACCAATTCTTAAAAGGATTGAGAGAATCGACCGCATTGTCTGAAGTTGATAAAACTCCTATGGAAGGAGAGGCTCGTTTTATACGTGCATGGGTTTATTTCTGTACTTGTCGTACTTTGGGAGGAATGCCGATTGTAGGCGATGAAGTGTACGATTATACTTCTGGTATGGATATTACTACTCTTCAGGTTCCTCGTGCAACAGAGTCTGAAATGTATGATTATATTATAGAAGAGTGTAAGGCCATTGCGGAAATGTTGCCGACCGAACCTTCAAAGAATGGAGCTCGTGCAACTAAATGGGCCGCAAAAATGCTTGAAGCAAGAGCAGCTGTTTATGCAGGTTCTATTGCCCGATACAATACAGTTGCCGATTATCCATTGTTGAATCCGGAAACAGGAGTAGTAGGTATCTCTTCAGAGAAAGCAACTGATTATTATAAGAAAGCGTTAGCTGCTGCAGAAGAGGTTATCAATAGTGGAAAATATTCTTTGATGAGAGTTGCTGATGATGCTACTCCGCAAGAGAAAGCAGACAACTTCTTTAAGGCTGTATGTGAAAAAAATGGCAATACAGAAGTCATTTGGTCACGTGATTATATTTATCCGGGACAAACTCATGGTTATACCAAGTCAGTACAGCCCCATGATGGTGCCGAAGATGGAGGAAATAGCCGTTTATCTGCATTACTAAATCTGGTAGAAGCTTTTGAACCTATAGCTACAGATACTCCGGGAGAAGGGGCTAAGTTTGATGTTGGTACAAAGGATGATCCTAAATTTTATACTAATCCCGAAGATTTATTTGAAGGTCGCGATCCTCGTTTAGCCGGAACGATTCTTTATCCTGGTTCTTCTTTTAGAGATAAAACTGTCGTTTTGCAAACAGGACAATGGATTAAAAACGCTGATGGACAGTGGGAACAGAAATTGGGTCAGAGTCTTGGAGAAAAAGATGAGCAAGGAAGATATGTTACAGCCTTGAATGGTCCGATGGTTCGTAATGATCAACGTGAATGTAATCGTACTGGTTTTTATATCCGCAAATATCTTGATAAAACGACTTCTGCCGGAACTGACCGTGGATCTGAAATGTGGAATGTTTATTTCCGTCTCTCTGAGGCTTATTTGATAGCTGCAGAAGCTGCTTATGAACTTAATGGTGGAAGTGATGCTACTGCTTTGAAATATATAAATGCAGTACGTTCCAGAGCAGGTGTTAAAGAATTAGCTTCTGTCAACCATCAACAGATTATGCATGAGAATCAAGTAGAGTTTGCCTTTGAAGGCCATCGCTGGTGGGATTTGAAA
>USSR01000563.1 GCA_900557355.1 uncultured Bacteroides sp. | reverse complement strand
GAAAAGGCAATCCATCTCCATCAACCGGCAGGATACATCCACCTCCATCAACACGCAGTTGGATTCTCTGATACCGGCATCCAAAATAGCCAATCTCTCGCAGGGAACATTCGTGGGCAGCGTGGCGGACAATTTCGGAGAAGAGATAGAACAGAAGATTTTCCATGCGCGGATTATTGTCGACAGTGAAAAAGTGGCGGCGGAAACAAAAGCCTACAAGAAGATACCCGTCATCAACGAGTTCAAGGACGAGGACGGCAACGACATCATGCAGCAACAGATAGACCGCAACTATTCACGCATCAAGGCTGACGTACTGCAGATCATTGAGGAAGAGATGGCAAGGATAGCCAATGATCCGGATCTGAAACACCTGATTCCGCAGAAGGAAGATGATAAAAAAGACGAATAGAACAAGTCCGCTTTTTTATTTCAGCCTGCAAAGGTAGTCCCGTGCCCGCCTGGATTGAGCAAGGCCAAGCCCTTACGGGTTTCCGCAAAAATCTTCCGCGCTCCGCTTGCGGTATTTTTCCGGAAAGCCTTGCACAATCCGGCACGGGACAGTGATGCAGGCAAGAAATAAAATATCGGCTCACGAGCCGGTGAATGTTTAACTGAATAAAAGAAATATGGCTATGGGCAGAACAAGAGTGGTCAATATCCGCAAGGAAACCTGTGACGTGTACATTGGCAGGGCTGGATATGGCAAGGACGGTTATTTCGGGAATCCGTTCAGACTGGAAGCAACGATGGCAAAAGGCAGTACGCTTGGCCGATACAGGAAATACTTTTATCATCGCCTGAGTACGGATAAAGAGTTCCGCAAGCGGATCGGGAATTTGCAGGGCAAGACATTGGGATGTTTCTGCAAACCGGATCCTTGTCATGGGGATATCATTAAAGAATACCTGGACTGGATGGCTGAAAATGCGAATGAAGCAATCGTCATCGGGCAAATCCATTGGAAAGGATGTGTCTATCCCGTCAGGGAAATAGATGCCGGCAACCATATATTCAGGGTGTCAGTGGAGAGCCTGCGGAATGAACTGGCAAACGATATGCGTAACGGTATATATGAGGCAATGGAAGCCAGCGAAGAGATTGACGGTTACTGTACGGATGAAGAGTTGTGTACGCTGTCAGATACCGATTTGTATAAAATGTATTGTTGGACGAATTATAATGACAAATGAATTATGAGGAAAAGAAGCAATTTCACACCGATGAATAGATTTCATGAGATTATCGACCATTACGGTCTGAAACTGATGGAAGTAGGTGTCAATCACCTGAGAATATTCTCCGAAGGACGGAAACTTTTTGATTATTATCCGCTCCGGATGAAACTCTTCGACTACCGGCAATGGCAACAGTTGACTTACCCGTCTCTCCTTAACGGTACGGACAAATGGGAAACGGAACTTGACCGCAATAAACATTGACATTATGCACAAGAAAAACAGACAGACGCTCGTTTGGGACAACATTCCCGAATGGGCGATTTTTGCATTGGAGTACGGCATTGAAGAAGAATTGTTCCTTACCGATGAAGACAAGGATCTGATAACCCGATTCATCGGTGAAAATTTTCCGAACGGATATACCATGTCGGTGGATTGGGAAGCATACAGAGAGTTTGATGCTTACCCGGCCTTTGGGAAACCATGTAAAACGTATGAAGTGACTTTTATAACAGCATAAACCGATTTGAAATGAAAAAGATAATATTGAGTGAATACAATGCCATCCCGGAAAATTACCGTGGAATCTGGACTGTAGAACGTTGGGACTTGCCAGATTGGGCGGAAATACGAGAAAAACATATCGGCAAGCGCACCATGATGGTCAATGACAATGGCACGTGCCTGTTGGTTGAAGGAATAGGCTTTGAAATCGTGGATGACAGTACATGGAAAAAGCCCGATGAAGTCAGACAGGAAATAGGAGGTCTTTATCTGAAGTTCTACAGTGAGCAAGGATGTGAACCTCATTATGCGGACTGTGTCATCAGATGGTGTGACACACTGGAAACAGTAGAAGTAAGGATCGCTTTGGCTATGGAATCCGACACGGAAAAGGATGACGAGATATTCTTCTACTGCAATAGTCTGGAAGACTTGAAATCATTGACGGACAAAGATGGGGAGGATTTTACTGTTGCCGGATGCCTCGATTTCGGAATATACGAAGAATTGCTACAAACAACTTAAAATTACCGGATATGAAAATCAAATGTCAGGAACACTACGACAAGGTGGCGGAATACGCCAAAAGTATTGGTGACACAACCTTTCAGAATTGCATTGAACGCCTCAAACAATGGGAGAAGAACTCTGGCGGCAGGTATGAAATTGAACTGTATTACGATTTCGCTCCGTATTCATTCGGATTTGCGGAAAGGACACCGGATGGAAGAAACGGCATTGTGGGTGGATTGCTCTATCACGGCAGACCGGATGAGTCTTTTGCCGTAATGATGGAACCATTTCACGGCTGGAGCATACATACATAAAATTTTTATACCACAAGTTAATCTGCAATTGCGTGAAAAACGGTGCAGGTAAAGTCAAAACTCCCTTTCTGATAAAACCACCCCTGTTACAGCTATTTGTAGCAGGGGTGGATTTATATTTTGGGTGCATTATGCACATTGTCCTTACTATTTTTACACACTATTATGCTACATATTATGGTGGATTCATAATAGATTTCCTTCTGTATCTTTAAGGAAATCTATTATATTAATGATTGATATGCCATCTGTATTCACATGAGAAGGGGTCAAACCTCCCACAATGACTATTTTAGGGAATCCATCTTTGATATGACGAAGGGAATTGGTTTCCTGGTCAATTTTTTCTTGAGTGGGCATATCAAGTGCTGATTGTATGTACACACGTTTATCCCCACTATTGCAAATGAAATCAACTTCCAGTAGTTTTCGCATTTTCTTTCCATCATCATTTGTTATTCTCACTTCCACTTGCCCTACATCAATCGAATACCCTCTGATACGCAGTTCGTTATATATGATATTTTCCATAAGATGACCCCCATCAATTTGACGGTAATTCAGACGGGCATTACGTAGTCCGACATCTTCAAAATAATATTTTGAAGGCGTGTTGATGTAATGCTTTCCTTTGATGTCATATCGAATGGCTTTTTCCAACATAAAGGCATCTTGTAACATTCCAAGATAACTCTGTATGGTTGTATCTGAAATACTATGACCTTTTACGGACTTGAATGTATTTTCAAGGTTTGTCGGATTGGTCAAGCAGCCTATGTTGGAAGCAATAATATCTATAAGTTCACTCAAATCATCATCGTTCCTAATATTGTAACGCTCTTTTATATCGCGTATATAAGTTCCTTGAAACAAGGATTTTAGATAATTTTCTTTTTCTGTTTTCTTTGAAAAAGATACGACTTGTGGCATTCCTCCATAAATCATATAATCCTGTAGGGCAGAAAGTTCATTTGTGTACTGTCCTGCCTTGAGAAATTCCGAAAAACTCAGTGGATGGACTCTGATTTCATACCCTCGACCACGAAATTCTGTTTTTACATCACTGGACAACATTCGGCTATTGCTTCCTGTTACATATACGTCTGTATTTTTAATTTTCAGATAGCTGTTGAGTACATCTTCAAACTCAGGAACAAGTTGTATTTCATCCAATAGTATGTAATACATATCGTTATCTGTGATATGTCCATCGATGTGATCCAATAATCTGTCCGGCTCTCTGAGGTGTTTATTACGTCGGTCTTCCAAATCAACTTGAATAATGTGCTCTTCATTCACACCGTTTTCAAGTAATGATTGTTTGAATAATTCAAATAGAAGATAAGATTTTCCACAACGGCGTACACCGGTAATAATCTTAATCATTCCGTTGTGCATCACACTTCTTAGCTCTTGCAAATATTTATCCCTTGGTATAATCATGTTGCAAAAGTAGTGAAAATTATCAGTATTACGGTTATTTTATTGGAGAAAAATGGGTAAAAGACCAATTTTCTCCAATAGAAGGCGGATATAAGCGAATCCATGTTCATTATTTGCTCGCATTCATTAAAAATGAACATCTATAGATGAGTGAACAAAAACATTTTTTCATGTATTATCGTTCTGCAAGAGTAATCACTTTCTGATTACTTCTGCGAAATGATTGCAATTTTCTTGGGCTAAAGGTACATTTTTCCATATTTCTCTATAAAAATCCATCATAAGCCACGCTTCACTTGTCAAGTCCCTTTAAGAAGATAACTCGGAGGGACGATACCTTCTACGTTCAGGCCTGCGGTTTTCGGGCAAAAAATTCCCTTCGGTAATTTTTCACCCGAAAAAACGTTCCGGTATCGCCGTCCGAGTTGGAGAAACGTTCCGGGACTTAGCAAGCGAAGCGACCTACGACGCATAGGACAAAACCAAGATACAATCCGGCGGCGGTATTTTGCCGACACCTGATGTCCTAATGGATTATGCTGTCAACATCAACCGCACGTAAATTCTCATCCAGTCCTATGGAGTAACAGAAGGAAGCGGGGACTAAAGACAGCTCGCTCTCCACTCTGCATAATACAGTTTCTCTTTATCGGCTTCGTGTCGTTTGCGGCTTTTCTACCCTTTCCCATTTTCCCGTTCCGCCTTTTTTGTTTTTGGCTTTCCCTTCGCGTATTTCTCTCTCTTCTTTTATCGGACCCGGTACGTTTCTCACACTTTTATCCTTGATTCTTCCGTTTTTC
>USSR01000562.1 GCA_900557355.1 uncultured Bacteroides sp. | reverse complement strand
TTCTTTTAAAATCTTTGCCGGAAGAAGAGTGGCAGGATGCCATCCGGTTGACATTTAATGCCAAAAAACAGCAAGTACAGGCCGAACAAGGATTATTTGCTCTTGGAGATAATGTCTATGTGGATGATGAAATCTTCAAAAAAGGGGAGGCCGACCCCGTACCGTCATTTCCTTTTACCACTTTCCTGGGTGAGAAAATAAAGGGTCCTGAGAGTTATCAGGAGGTGCGTGGACTGCTTGCCGGTGATTATCAGAATTACTTGGAAGAAAGAGCGTTGGGTAGCACGATTGCGGGCAGCTTCTAAGGTTGAAATAAACCAAGAGGTTTTAAAAACCGTTAATAAGCACTGATGCAACCGATTAAACCGCTATCTTCGTAGCTTGAAATAAAGTAAATATCAATCGGTAATGCGAATAATCTTTCTGGGAATCCTATCCATCCTTTTCTGTGTGGCTTGTAGCGAGCAGCACGACCATAAAGGTAAGACGCCATTGGTGGAGCTGGACGGCAATTTCCTTTATCAGGAAGATTTGCAATCTGCACTTCCGGTAAGATTGTCGAAAGATGATAGTTTGCTGTTTGCTGAACATTATATCCGCAACTGGGTGGAAGATATCTTGCTGTACGAGAAAGCTCAAAGCAATATCCCTGATAACGGGGAAATAGAAAAATTAGTGGAGAACTATCGCAAGGCATTGATAATGCACACTTATCAACAAGCGTTGATTCATCAAAGGCTCTCGAATGAGATATCAGAAGGGGAGTTGACGGATTATTATGAAAAGAATAAAGAACTATTCAGATTGGAACGCCCGCTTATGCAAGGGTTGTTCATTAAAGTACCCCTCACTGCACCGGAACTAAACAAAGTACGTCGTTGGTATAAGACTCCTACGCAAGATGCAGTGGAGCATTTGGAGAAGTATAGTTTGCAGAATGCTGTAAAGTATGAATACTTTTATGACAAGTGGGTACCGATGGCGGATGTGTTAGATCTGATACCGCTGAAAGTTCCGGAGGGAGAGGATTATGTGAATAAGAACCGCCATATCGAATTGGAAGATACGGCGTTTCATTATTTTCTGAATGTGAGCGATTTCCGTACGGTGGGCCAACAGGAACCATATGAGTTTGCCCGTCCTAAAGTAAAAGATATGGTGTTGAATCTGAAACAAGTAGAATTTATGAGAGCTGTGAAAGATGACTTGTATCAGCAGGCAGTGAAAAGAGATAAGATTAAATATAATTAGTTTAGATACACAGAATGAAGAATTTTATGAACTTTAAGTTTGTAGTTTTATGTGCCTTGGCGCTGATGACCGGTTCTGCCGTTTACGGACAAGACAACGTGATTGACGAGGTAGTTTGGGTAGTGGGCGACGAGGCTATATTGAAGTCTGAAGTGGAAGAAGCACGTATGAGTGCTGCTTACGAAGGACGCAAGTTTGACGGCGATCCTTACTGCGTGATTCCGGAAGAAATAGCTGTGCAGAAGCTGTTTTTGCATCAGGCTGCTCTCGATAGTATCGAAGTACCTGAAAGTGAAGTTATCCAGCGTGTGGACTATATGACGAATATGTATATCGCCAATATCGGTTCGCGTGAAAAAATGGAAGAATACTTCAATAAGACATCTAGCCAGATTCGTGAGACTTTACGTGAAAATGCACGCGAAGGTCTGAAAGTGCAGAAGATGCAGCAGAAACTGGTGGGAGAGATTAAGATTACTCCGGCAGAAGTACGTCGTTACTTCAAAGACCTGCCGCAGGATAGTATCCCTTATATCCCTACCCAGGTAGAGGTGCAGATCATCACACAGCAACCAAAGATCCCTTTGGATGAGATTGAAGATGTGAAAAGAAAGCTGCGTGAATATACGGAGCGTGTGAATAAGGGGGAAAGTTTCTCTATGTTGGCACGTTTGTATTCTGACGACCGTGGTACGGCTATCAATGGTGGTGAAATGCCATTTACAGGACGTGGATACTTGGACCCCGCATTTGCAAATGTGGCTTTTAACTTGCAAGACCCTAATAAGGTTTCTAAGATTGTAGAATCTGAGTATGGTTTCCACATTATCCAGTTGATGGAAAAACGTGGTGACCGAATCAAGGTGCGTCATATTTTGCTGAAGCCTCATGTACCGGAAGAAGCATTGATGGCAGGTACTGCCCGTCTGGATTCTATTGCAGATGATATCCGTAATGGTAAGTTCTCTTTTGAGGAAGCTGCTTCTGTACTTTCGCAGGATAAAGATACACGCAACAACCACGGTTTGTTGCCTAATCCTAACAATAATACTTCTAAGTTCGAGATGCAGGAACTTCCGCCCGAGATTGCCAAAGTGGTAGATAATATGAAGGTAGGAGAAATCTCCACAGCATTTACCATGATTCCGCAAAAGACCGGTAAAGAAGAGTGTGTGATCGTGAAACTGAAAAGCCGCATCAACGGACACAAAGCTACAATTTCAGAAGACTATCAGAATCTGAAAGAAATCGTTTTGGAAAAACGCCGTGATGAAATGCTGGATAAGTGGATTCGTGAAAAGCAGAAGCATACGTACGTACGCATCAACGATAACTGGAAGAACTGTACATTCAAGTATCCGGGTTGGGTTAAAGACTGATTCCGGATGATACATTGATTCTTTTTGTATGCAGAAAAAAAATACAAGAACTAATTTTCTGAACAGGCATAGATTCCTTCTCGCAGGCTTTCTATGCCTGTTTGGTGTCTGTTTACTGAGCGCTCAGGATAAGAAAAAGGAACCTGAAAAGAAGAAAACCCGGGTCGATTTGCTTCATGCTGAAGAGGCACAGGCGGACAAAGTGTTACATCCGGATATCCAGATACTGATCCGGTCGGTGAAGTTGCGTCACGATAGCATGTATATGTATTGTGACAGTGCGTTGATCTACGAAAAGACAAATTCGGTAGAAGCGTTTGGTAATGTTCGTATGGAACAGGGGGATACGCTTTTTATCTATGGAGATTATCTGTATTATGACGGTATGTCGCAGTTGGCAATGCTTCGTGAAAATGTCCGTATGATCAACCGAAATACTACCTTGACAACTGATAGTTTGAACTACGACCGTTTGTATAATCTGGGTTACTACTTTGAGGGCGGTACATTGACTGATGAAGAGAATGTACTGACGTCTGAGTGGGGGGAATATAGTCCGGCAACGAAAATATCTGTATTCAACCATGATGTGAAGTTGGTGAATCCGAAATTCATATTGACTTCGGATACCTTGAAATATAGCACTGCAACTAAGATAGCCACGATTCTGGGGCCTTCGGATATCGTGAGTGATAATAACCATATCTACTCTGAACGAGGATTTTATAATACTACTACTGAACAAGCTGAACTTCTGGATCGCTCCGTGTTAACTAACGAAGGTAAGAAGTTGACAGGTGACAGCATTTTCTACGATCGTGTATTAGGATACGGCGAAGCATTTGAGAATGTGCAGATGAATGATACTATCAACAAAAACATGTTGACAGGTAACTATTGTTTCTATAATGAAATAACGGGAAGCGCTCTCGCTACTCAGCGTGCTGTCGCCATTGATTATTCACAAGGTGACAGTTTGTTTATGCATGGTGATACGTTACGGTTGATTACTTATAATATAAATACGGATTCCATGTATCGTGAAATGCGTGTTTATCATAAAGTCCGTGCTTACCGTACCGATGTACAGGCTGTGTGCGACTCTTTGGTTTATAATTCAAAAGATTCTTGCATGACGATGTATACTGATCCTATTTTGTGGCACGGTGCGCAACAGGTATTAGGTGAGGAGATCAAGGCATATATGAATGACAGCACTATAGACTGGGTACATATCATTAACCAGGCTTTTACCATAGAACAGAAAGACTCTGTCCATTATAATCAGGTGTCGGGTAAAGAGATGAAAGGATTCTTTGTAGCAGGAGACATGCGTCAGGTTGACGTGAACGGTAATGTGCTGGTTATCTTTTATCCGGTAGAAGAGAGAGATAGTAGTTTGATAGGACTGAATTATGCCGAAGGTAGCTTCTTGCGTATGTTGCTGAAGGATAGACGTATGGAGAAAGGTGCTTTTATTGGTAAAGCTAACGGTACGATGTATCCGATGGATCAGATTCCTGCGGAGAAATACAAATTGCCTACCTTTGCCTGGTTCGATTATATTCGTCCGCAAAATAAGGAAGATATATTTGAATGGAGGGGAAAGAAGGCAGGTCAGCAAATGCAGAAATCAGACCGGAAACCTTTAACTTCACCAAGGAATATGAATATTAAACGAAATAAATAAACGCTATGGGAATGTTCACTATGAGAAAGCCGCGCGGCTTTAACCATCCATACATATATGTGGATGAGCGGAAAGAGAAGTTGGCGAAAATGGAAGAGAGCGCCAAGCGTGATTTGGGGATGTTACCTGAAAAAGAGTTTTCACCGGAAGATATCCGGGGGAAATTTGTAGAAGGAACTACTCACTTGAAGCGACGCAAAGAAAGCGGACGTAAACCGGTACATCTGGGGGTGATATTGGTTATTATTGCCTTGCTGATATACTTGTGGTATGCAATAAGTACCGGAATTATTTAATTTAATTACGAATTACAATGTGGCATCATGTAATCTGTTGTTATTCGTTATTTGTAATTCATAATTCATAATTTGTAATTATAATGAGCGACATTATTCATTTGCTGCCCGATTCGGTTGCCAATCAGATTGCTGCCGGAGAGGTGATTC
>USSR01000561.1 GCA_900557355.1 uncultured Bacteroides sp. | reverse complement strand
ACAGCTTGCACACCCAATGTATTCTGCACTGTAATGGCTGTGATAGCAGTAGCTGCATAACCTCCAAGTGCCGAGATAGCTTTTATATCTGCCTGTATGCCCGCGCCACCGGAACTGTCGGAACCGGCAACGGAAAGAACAATCGCTTTCTCTTTCATAGCTCCCATTTCTTCATACACTTCATTTTTATAGGTTATGACTTATAAAAATGCTATAAATTTCTTTTATATCAAGTATAACTTATAAAAGAATATCATATTAATCTGATAACACTTCCCGTCCTACTACTCTCCCAAGCCGCTTCAATCAGCCGGATAACACCAAGAACTCCGCAGGCATCACTTTGCAAGACCTCTCCTTTACGGACATGCTGATAAATATTCTCATAGAAAGCAGCATAGTTACCTGGAAGAGTTGGATAGGATTCACGCACCACATCCCCATTCTTTTCCGTATGAAGTATTCCCCACTGGGATTTATCTTCCTCTCCCCAATGCAGAGTATCCGGCAGTATGCCTTTAGTTAGATCTGCTTCCTGAGGATCAAGACCGTACTTCACATACGAACCTTCCGTACCATGAAGTACAAATCGAGGTTCATTCTCACACATTAGATAACTGGCTTTCAGTGTAATCTTCACTTCCGGCGCATGGGCAGGTTTCAGTAAATGGATAATGAAGTAATCATCCACTTTGCCACCGGTACGCAAAGTTGCAATATCGGCAAATACAGCTTCGGGCATACCGAACAACTGCACAGCCTGATCTATGACGTGGGCACCCAGATTATAAGTCAGGCCTCCGCCACTCTCCCCGGTTTCTTTCCAGGTATTGGGTTTGATGAAATTCCGGTAACGGGGAAAGGTGGATTCAAATTCTACCAAACGACCTAACAGACCTTTGTCCAATATTTCTTTCACGGTCAGGAAGTCGCAATCCCAACGGCGATTCTGGTAAACGCTCAGGGTTAACCCTTTTTCCGCAGCAAGAGCCACAAGTTCTTCCCCTTCTTCTACGGTAGTAGTGAAAGGCTTTTCCACAATAACATGTTTTCCGGCTTCGAGAGCACGACGGGCATATTCATAATGGGAACTATCCGGAGTATTTACAACAACCAGTTCCAACTCCTCCATCCCTATTAATTCTTCAAAACTACGCACAATACGGGATTGTGGATATTTCATCTTCGACAATTCCTTGCTGCGTTCCGTAATCGCAGTCAACTCAAAATGGGGATTGGTGGAAATAAAAGGAGCATGAAACACCTGCCCCGACATTCCGAAAGCGGCCAATCCAGTTTTTATCTTATCCATACAACTTTCTTTTTCTTGCAGCAAAACTAATGAAATTATCATTTATTTGCCACATAAAACAATGACTATATAACAATCCCTGCAAGATTTATTATCTGCATTTGTACACTGTTATAGTTTTTTTAGCACAATGAGAGCTTGATTCATTTCAATTGCCTTATTCCATATTTCCTGTAACTGACTATAATACTCGGAAGGCATAACAGAGGAATTCAAGCTGAATGAATAGTTCACAATGACATTGTTTCCGTTTCTTTGAATCATATATTTGCATTGCAGTTTACCATCTTCAGTCTTCACTACTTGCGAGTGAGGTATTTCTTCCACTTCATATCCTTCGGGAAGCGTCAGTGCACAAGAGAGATTCAACCGATACAGATAGGGAAACTCAACCGGAAGAATTCGCTCCGACTGTATAAAGGGATTCTTGGTCAACTGCGGGAATAGCATCGGATTGATATAGATGTGGTCCTCCGACTTCTCTGCTTCAAGTATAAAATCAAGATCTTCCTGTATGGTTACAAAGTCATCTTCCATCTCTGTTCGTTTCAGATTGCTGATAGCCAGCTTTTCTTTAACCAATTCCTGCTTATTTACAAGAGAGTCTTTTGTCTGGTACTCTTTCCTATATCCCAATGCATCATGTCCCTTCAGAATAGTAGTCCGGCGCCCCGTTATCTGACTTCCCTGAGCATTCGCACTAATCTTCATAAAAATCTGGTTGGTAGGTATCTCCTGCAAATTCACCCACTTCTTATTTTCAGGTATATCCGCAGAAAGTATACGTGCTTTAGTTACAGACAATTCAACGGGTAGCACATTAAGAGCCGGTATATCCATCGAGCCATCCAGATAAACATATTTACCTTTAGCCTCATCATAAATAGCAACCACAAAAGTGTTCAACTTCTGAAGGGAAGGGAAACTAACCGGCAACATTCCTGCAGAGCGTCGACTCATGACAACAGGATAAGCTTTGATACCAAAGCTTTTGAGCATGCCGATAAATATAAAATTTAAATCAGCATTACTGCCGGTTCCGGTCTTAAGTACTTTATCCAGATTTTCGCTATACAATTTATATTCTCCATTCCATGAAAACTTCTGCTTTAGCAATTGAAATGTTCCTATTACTTTTTTGTTAAAATCCAAATTGCCTGAACGGCTAAGTTCCCGAATCTCTTCAATATATGGATTCTGCCACAACAAGTTCGCACCGAAACTCTTACTCTCTTCCCTGGTCAGTTGCTTGTCCACATCTTCCCAGTTCTGGCTATAAGGCTTATAGTCTTCACCCGGATAATTAGTGCCTTGCAGATCGAAACTGACCTGTATTTTATAGTCCTCCGGGCACCAACAGAAAGATTCATCCTGACGGATAGCAGGCAAATTCCGGGAGGTGAATGTTAGTTTCCGTGCCGAAATAGAAAAGTCATGGGCAACTCTTGCTACACCACTTGTCGTATGTTGCTTAGCCTGCATCGAACTTTTCTCTTCCAAGACATCTATATATTGACGGCCTCTGAACTCAACATTGTATACAAATACATGAGGAATGGTTATTTCATATTGGTTGTATACTACAGGAAGCTCTTCCTGCATCATCCAGTTTTCTATGTGCACAGAATAATCAGAAACCACTTTATAATGATACTCTATAACCGTTCCAACCTTGACAGCAGGCAACGAAAACTTTAAGACTTTGTAATAGGTATTCACCCGTTCATTAGAAACCAGTTCCCGCTTCAGGCGAGTCTTAGTCATTTTCCCATTTTCCAGATTATAAGAGCATCCGTCCAAGTTCAAAATACCATCTTTCTCTTTATCTCTGTCAGAAGGTGCATAGTAAGGAATAGTCACATCCGCATGCGATACTCCCTGCGGTTTCAATATCTTAATACGCACCCAATGTTCCGTAAACAACCGAAAACCATCATCGTAAGTAAAGCCACTCTTACCCTTATGAAATAAATAAACTGCAGTCGCAGTGGTATCAGGGACATACGCAGTCAATGCCAACTCTTCCTTGGAGGGTCTACCATACTTTAAATCAGGCTCAATTACAGTAGTAGCTTGTTGTGCGAAAGCCATCGGAAAGCACAAGAAAATAAACACGCAGAATATGAACAACTTGTTTTTCATAATTTGACTTTTTGAGGTTACCAATTATACAAAAGTAATAATTAATACAATACAGCGGTAACTATCTTATAAAAAAAGAAAGACTCATTACCTTATAACTTCGCAAATTACCCTGCGGAATATAGAAGGCGAAGAAAGCACCGAAAGCCATACAGATGGACAATGTAGTGAACTTAACACTCGAAAAACGTAGAGGTGAACGGCAAGCAGGTTACTTCGGTTAAGCAAGACAACCAAGGGTAAAGACCTAGAACATCTTTTGCATGACACGTAAGGGAGTTCTTATCAGAAGGGTTATTCCATAACCAACGGACGTTTACGCCAGTCATCTTTCACGTAACTGTCAGGATAAACGGTCTTATCTATCAACTCACCGTTTTTCAGGTGTATCCAGGAAGTAAAGGTGCGTTCGCCCTCCTTCAATACAATCACACGGGCACCGTTTGAAAGGTGATTATATGCCGTATTACCACCCGTGAAACGTCCATAGGCCAGTACGATACCTTTCCACATGACTGAATAATCATTATCATGGTCATGACCGACAAAAGTACCCATTACGTCGCCCGCCTCTTTCATGGCAGCAAACATACCGGTATTAATAGCAGGTGCACAAGCTTTTTCCATACGCGTACCATAGAGAATAGCATTCTCATCGGAAGCCGCTTCATTATATTCGGGCAAGGGGATGTGGAAAAATGCCAAAGCAGGCAAAGGTTTCCCATCATTCTTAGCGGTAAAAGCTGCACTTTGTTGACGATACCAGTTTACCTGATCGAACGTGAGCCAATCGTACCCTTTCACATCGGGCAGCTTGGAATACGAATGAGAGTCGAGGCAATAGAGCACAGAGGCATCTTTCTTACCATCCGAAGACTTTACTACAAGAACGTAATCGGGAGATTCGACTGTTCCGCGATCGGGCTGAATGTTGTAAGGCATGGACCGGATGATATCATAGAGCTCGGCATGGGTTTTACCTTGTTCATTATCATGGTTACCGAAAGTAACAGCAAAAGGCAGCTTGCGGGAAGAAGCACAGGCAAGCACGGTTCGCATAGCCGTATCCGCAGGTGCGGCATAAACTACATCTCCTGTGAAAACAACCAAGTCGGGACGTTCGGCATCAAGCACTTCGTTGATACGCTTCAAGGCAATGGCTGAAGCTGGATTGTGATACTGAAAATGGATGTCGGTAAACTGGACGATTTTAAACTCTCCGTTCTTGTTAAACTTTAAAGGGGTAACCTGTGCCTGGCAGAACAGAACTGTCAGAAAAGCCAGACTAAGGATTAAAGAGATTCTCCTCATGTTAGTGATTAG
>USSR01000560.1 GCA_900557355.1 uncultured Bacteroides sp. | reverse complement strand
TACGGGAAGTCATACGTGCGCGGGCAGGAAGCACAAAGCCCGCCACAAGCGCGTCCCATGGTGTCGGGAATGAGGATGGCTACTTCCGGATAACGACGGTGGATATTGTGTCCGTCGGGCAGGAGCCAGCCGGCCGCATTGGGTTTTCCGGCTTTTACTATGTCTTCACGTTCCCAGGCGCGGATTTGTCCGTAAGTTTCTACCAGTTGCGGGGAATAGAGGATGTAGCTGCGCAGAGATTCATCGTTGTATCCTGTGCTGCCGGGATTTAACAAGTGCAGATAGTAAGGCGTAACGAAGAAAGGCATTCCTTTCTTGCGGGCACGAGATAGCAGATACATGGTTTCAGCCGAAAGTGAATTACCAAGGAAGCGATTCAATTCCGTAGGGCTTTTGGTAGCCATGGCCAGATGGAAACGGAAATCGTTCCACCATTCGCTGACGAGACGGTATTTCTCTTCATAGCTGATGCCCTCTTCAAAATGGAAACGTGAAACAGTGGTACGGTGCTCTATCTTTTGTATCAATGCGTGCAGAATACGTTCTTTGTTTTTGGCACGGATCAGTTGCACGTCTTCGTTCAGTCCGCTGGGCCAGCGCTCGGTCCACGCTTTGACGCGTTGGGGTGCGGGGAGTGGGGCAGCAGGATGCTGTAAGCGTTTGAATTGCTGGAAAATATCCAGGAACACGTCTGTTTCCACATCTTCTTCCAGGTTTCCGGTAAGAAACGCGTATAGAAGTGACAGGGTAGAAACAGTCATTTGTTCATCGGTAGAAAGTTCATGGACTTCCCGGCCGTCATATTCAATCAAAAGTCGAATTTGCCTGATAACTTCACTTTCCGTATCAGCTTGACTGGTAATGAATTCCGAAATGCCTTGCTTGAAGCTTTCCGTACCGTCGCTCTGTTCGGCGATGCGTACAATTTCGGGAAGTTCATTTCGATACAGTTGCTTCAACTGGGATAAAGTGAGTGCAAGCATTTTCTTTTGTTTCATAAGCGGTTGTTTTTTAATGATTAATACTGAAATAGTTACGAGTTACAAGTAATGAGTTAAGTAACAAGTAATAAGCTACAGCTGATGAGTGTCTTTTCGGGGTGATTCTCTGATAGACTAAAGCGTCTGGTGGCTTACTCCGATAGTTCGGAAGTTTGACAGCTTGAAATAGACATTCTGAATTATCGAATTGTCTGAACTAATAGATTTTCTGAAATACCAGCTTATCAGGGTTATCAATTTATCAGAGTTTTCAGCTTACCTTGTGTAACTGTTTGTCACTGGTAGCTTGCAGCCTGTAGCTTAGCGGACAAAGCCCGCTGTATCTTACAACAATCTCTTTACATAAAGTGTTGTTGTTCCTTCGAATAAAAAGTTGCATAAAAATAACAAAAAAGGGCGAGAAAATCATTTCTCGCCCTTTTTATTGATTGTTTCTTTAGAGAACTTTCTCTTTTGATAACAGTTTTTGTCTGATAGATATTTCAAACTTATTTCTCTTCTGTGGCTTTACTTTTCGGCTCTTTTTTAGCAAGTAGCACAACGTTATACACGTATTCTGTCATCCATTGCTCGGAGTATCCCAAACGCTCTTTATATTGACGGACTGCCATAGCCGTCTTATGTACATCGTCCTTTTTCCATACGGTTTTAGTACAAACGTCATGTACGGTCTTTTCGGTCATAGTGCGCAGCGCGCCTTTAAAAACAGAGGGCACACGGAACTTCCATTGCATCAAGTTGCCCATCAACATCATCAGGTCTTGTGAAAAGCCTTGATACATAAACAAGTATGCCTGCACATCATTCTGCGTGCGGCAATGTTTTTTTACGGAGGCATCGATTTCCTTGAAGAAGTTTTCACTTAGTCCATAGTCCTGCATCAGCATTTTGCGTGAAGCGGTCTTTTCGGCTTGTCCCAGTCGTCCGCCCTGAGTCGGTATTTTGAACAGACGTTTGAAGTTGGCTACATCCGGCACGAAACGAATGTTCGTAATTCCCAGATTAGCGGCAATCACGGACTGGAAATAAACACGTGTCAGTGACACGAAATCTTCCACGTTTTTGGAGGAAGTACCCTCGGAATTCTTTTTAAATAGTTTGGCAAATATACCCACCTGATTTATGATTTATGATTTATGATTTATAATTGCCGGGGCAATTGCGGTTGCAAAAGTACGAAATAAGTTGATTTACACCAACAATTGTATAAATCATAATTTATAAATCATAAATCTCTTACCAGCACTCTATGTCATTTTCCACTTCTTCGAGGCGGTCTTTTGTGAAAACAGGGTCTTTGATACCCGCGCGTTTCTGTGCACGGTAGTCTTCCAGCAGTTTGAAAGCGTATTTACCGAGCAGGCTGATGGCAATCAGGTTGCAGAGCGCCATCAATCCCATGGTGACGTCTGCCAGACTCCATGCCACATCCAGTGCAGCGAGTGCGCCAAATAGTACCATACCACCTACCAGGATGCGGTAAATGTTCAATATCCATTTCTTACGGGTGAGATAACGTACATTGGCTTCTCCATAATAATAATTACCCAGAATGCTGCTGAAGGCGAAAAAGAACAAAGCAATGGCACAAAAATTGCTTCCTGCCGAGCCAATCTCGTTTGTCAGCGCCTGTTGCGTAAGTTGTACCCCATTGGCAGAGCCGTCCAGTGGCGCACCACTGAAAAGTATAATGAACGCGGTGCAGGTACATATAATCAATGTATCGGTGAAGACGCCCAAGGTCTGTATCAGCCCCTGCTTTACGGGATGTGTGACGTGTGCGGTAGCCGCCACATTGGGAGCGGAACCCATACCGGCTTCATTGCTGAACAATCCCCGCTTGATGCCTTGCATCAATGCAATACCTACGCCACCACCCAATGCCTGTTGCCAGCCGAAGGCATGGCTGACGATGAGTTTGATAACGGCAGGAAGTTCAGTGATATTGATAGCTACGATAATCAGTGCCAAAGCAATATATCCCAATGCCATAATGGGGACAATGATACTGCTCACTTTAGCAATGCGCTGTACACCACCAAAGATAATAAGCAGCGTAGCTATGGTAATAACCCCTCCTACAATGACGTGATCGAAACCGAACGCATGTTCGAAAGCTGCACACAGTGTATTGCTTTGCACGGAGTTGAAGGCGAAGCCGAAAGTTATCGTAATGAGTACGGCAAACACACTACCCATCCACGGTTGTTTCAATCCTTTCCGCATATAGTAGGCGGGACCGCCAACAAAGGAGTCTTTGCCTTTCACCTTATATAATTGTGCCAATGTGGATTCTACAAATGAACTGGCAGCCCCAAACAGGGCAATGACCCACATCCAGAATACTGCTCCCGGTCCGCCTACAGCAATGGCAGTGGCTACACCCGCCAGATTGCCCGTGCCTACGCGGCTGGCAATGGAGATGGCAAACGCCTGAAATGAAGAGATATGCTTTTCACCTGGCTTGCCGTTTGTTCCTGCTGAGTCACCTAGTAAACGTACCATTTCCCTTATCATGCGGAACTGTACGAAGCGGGTTTTCAGCGTGAACCAAAAGGCACATCCTAAAAGCAGAGCGATGAGGATATAGGTCCAGAGAATATCGTTGATTGAATTGATTATATTCATGCTATATTGTTTTATATTTACTTGTTTAATGATAAACTGTCGGTTCTTCTGTCTGAATTTATTGATTATAAAGGTCGCAAAAGATATGTTCTGTAACTGATTGAATATTAATGTGTTGTGTTGAGGCGTTCTAAGACTGCAACTGAGGTACCCTAAGTATCATACTGAGGTATCCTAAGTATCATATTGAGATACCCTAAAATAACAACTGTTTTTGGTTTTTGTTTTTCTGTAAACAACTTTTTCCTCATACCCAAAAAGTAAAAGTCAGGATTGAAGAATGATTATTTATTTTAATCTGAAGTGAAACTTATGACCTTCAAATACCGGTTCTACAATATCAAACCGGATGAACTTGGCAAGTAAATGTTCTGCTGCACGTCGGGAAAGGCGTGCCAGCCTACAATACCTGTTCAGCGATAGACTATCATTTTCTTCCAACAAGTCAAGCAACAACTGTTCGCGCTCTGTATAAGTTATCAGTTCTCCCCGCGGACTACCACTTTGCTGCCATACACGCAGATGCACCGGTGTGGCGAGTATATTCTCATCCTTGATGCGCAGATAAGCCAGCGGTTTTCCTGTTTCATCCTTGGCATATACGGGTTTTTGCAGACTTTCCTCAATCTGCACTACCAGCACGCTGCGTCCTTCCGCCTGAAAGGTCTGCATGGTATAGTTCACTTCCGGCTGACAGTACATTTGCGCTGCCGCCTCTATCATATATTGTTCCTCGTCAGAGCGAACTCCGGCGATCTTTCCGTTATCTTTAACTCCGATCAGCAACCGCCCGCCGTCTGTATTGGCAAAGGCGGAGAGCGTTTTTGCGATCTTACGGGCATCGGAAATCTCAAACTTAAAGTCCTGCCTTTGGTGTTCGCCTTCGGCTATGAGCATGTGTATGTATTCCGTATCTGTAAGGGTTTTCATGCCTGCAAAAGTAGGCAAAAAACGCCAGAGGACGCCTTTTTGCGCAATTTTTGCGGATTATTTCAAAAAAAATATTGTTTTTCTGCATTTATTTCAAGAAAGAGTGTATTTTTGCCAGACATTATTAACGAAGTAATATTAATAAGAAAAGGATTATGAAAGAATTAGTTGAAAAAGTTGCTGAATTGTATGCAGCATTCGAGAAAGATGCAAAAGCTCAGATTGAAAATGGTAACAAAGCTGCC
>USSR01000559.1 GCA_900557355.1 uncultured Bacteroides sp. | reverse complement strand
CTGCACTGATCCAGTCAGTGGCGGGGAATTTATCAAATGGGAGTTTATAGGTGGCATTGAATGTCTGCTGGAAGTCGATGGGGCGGCCGAGTGAGAGCAGGCTACGGCGGACAGTATCCTTCCAGGCTGTGTATTCGTCAGGATAAAGGTCTTTATTCACTACACCGTAGGGTTCTACAATTTCAGCGTGGGTAGCAGAGGTGAAATTGAAGCGTAGGTTTTTCGTCAGGTCCCAGCGTAGGGCAAAGTCACGGTTCCAGAGAAATTCTTTGGCTACAGAGATTGGAATACTTTCGATACTGATATCTCCATTGCCCACAGATGCTCCGGAGGTCAATGCTTCCAGGTCACGAAGTTGCAGTTCGTAGTAATGGCGCGTCATATCGGTATTGAATGATATACTTTGAGGTAGCCAGTTCAGGTTGAATTCCTTAATAAAACGCATCCAGGGAGACTTGTTCTCCATGCTTTTGAAAGGTTCCCATGGACGGTATATGGGAGCGTAGTTATAAGTCATAGCAGCACGCCAGTCTGTTTCATTTTCATAGGCGGTAGTACTGCCTTGATTATGACGTAGGGAACGGGAGTAGCTGAAAGTAAAGTTTCCCGGATCGTATGGCATGGGATTCTTACTGGTGATACCCAGCCGTGCATTGCTGAGGCTGAAATTACGGTAAGTAGTAATTTCGCGGGCTATATTCATCAGTGAGTCGCGTTCCCAATCGGTGGTGCAGGCATCAAGTGCATCATCCAGCAACATATCTTTGTCCAGCGGATTATACTTGGGCGTAGTGGCTTCTTTGGAGTAGGAGAAATAAATGGGCGCAGTCAGTTTGGCTTTCTTGGGAAAGAAGCGTCCAAGGTCGAATGTAGTAGTGAAGCTGTATTGATAGTAGTCATCCAGACGGCGTTCACTGACACTTTGTTCCAATCCGCCGAAACCGGCTGTTTCCATGTGTCCGGCCAGATTGATGCTACCTATATCAGAGAGTTGCACATTGAGATTGCCCTGTGCAGCCCAACCTCCTTCTTCATTGAATTCGGTGAGACGCAGTTCGTTTACCCAGACTTCTGCCGACTTGACAGTACGAGAATTATTGCGAACTCCGATCATTAAGGTCTTTACTTCTGCCAACGAAGGATTACCAATTACACTTATTTTGTTAGCAGGCTTATCCGGATCGTATTCAGAATAGACTTTGGCATAGGTTACACCACTATTTGAAATATTCTTCAGGCGATTGCGTGCTTTTTTTGCATTGGTCAGCACACTGAGGTCGATATCCAGATTATTTGACTTAGGCCAGACGGCAAGGCAACCGGCAGCAGTGCTTCCATTATACTCTCCGTGGGGAGTGAGTGTGAGTGGAATTTCGTATTCATAATAATTGCTACGATAGTCTGAACCGAGGCGGATAAATACGGAGAGCTCACCGTCCTGTGGGTCAGTACTGAGATCGGGTAAGGCTTCGGCATGGGCAAACATTTGCAGGCGTTTGTACTGTCTCATATCCATACCGGTGTTTTTGTAGACGGCACGGGCATCACCGGGAGCCAACTTTTCCAACTTCAAGCTCATGGCTTGTTCATTCTGTTGACGGAGTTGCGGTTGTCCGGGATCGATGACGCGGGAAATACCCGGAGGCATTACATAGTTTACCGGAGTGCGGTCACCATTTTCTTCGATGTTGACGGCAGATACATCCAATGTAGCGGAACTGGTGGTAGAAGCACCTTGTTGCGTATTGTTTAGTGCGTCGGTATAGGTACGCCATTCGCCGCGTACTAATTCAAGTGTGGCAAAACGCAGCACGATAGGTTTCTCAAATCCGGTCAGGAACATACGCATGAAGCGGATGGATTTAAAATCTTTAATGCTTCCCACCGCCTCACCACTACGTACAGGTACTTTGAACTGATACCAGGTTACTTCTTCTGTTTGTCCGTTGCGCAGGCTGACGCTGGCGGTTCGTTTATCCGTGATGTAATTCTGCCCTACTTTCAGGTCGGCAGGTGTCAGATTGATGCGATATTGGAAATACTTCTCTGTCTCGTTTAGTGTATTGTCCTGATTGATATCCTCTACATCGGGCACGGTTTTTGAGGATATATCGTATCGCTCCGGAGAGTCTTCATTGGCTGTGGAGTTGCCTTCGGTATTGTTATAGTATTTATAACGCTCCAGGATACTACGCTCTTCACGGTCATAGTCGGAGCCACGGAAATAGTGATAATTGTCGCCTGCCGGATCGTTGTAGAATTTCTCGTAAGTGGAGGCATCCACTTTGCCTTGTATGTCTGTCAGATATTTCTGATAAGTGGAGAAGGTGCGTTCGTCTTCAGTAGAGAGCCCGTTCAGTCCGACATCTTGTCTACGGCGTGCACCGGCTGCATTATCAAAGGCATATACCACACTGCGGTCGCGGGGAACACGTCCCCAAACAGTTTCTTCGGTCTTTGTGGCATCTCCATCAATGGGCAGACCGTTTTCAAAGAACTTCTTGCCATCTTTGAGGATGTCTTCGGATACTTCGCCTAGGTTGATGTAGAGAGTGCCTTTGGAAGAGCTTGCTCGTGTTGCTTTTTCCGAGCCTGTTCGTGTTATTCCTCCCTCAATGCTACCTTCTTCGTAGATAAATGGGTCGAGCAACCAAAACGTGACGTATTCAATGTTTGCCGCTTCAAAATCACTGGTATCCAGTTTACGCATCATGCCTCCCCAGCGATTCTCCGGATTTTGCAGAGTACCGTCGGAATTCAGGTCTGTATCCAGATTGTACGGCCCTCGTTCCTGTGGATAATAGGCCAGGTTCAGCACGTTCATGGAGGCCGATTCCTGATAGGGAGTTTCTTTATTCGGAAACAGTTCCTGCTCATAGACTTCACGTACATAGTGGTTGCTGAGCTGATTGAGGTCGTTTTTGATGTGTGTAGGTGTCAATGAAGAGTTACGGCGGGTGAAAAGTCCGTCAATATGGTACCACGCCAGCAGTGCCCGGTTCTTTCCGTAATTGATATCATTGCTGTGAGTTGCTTCGGGAAAGAGGGGAGAGGGAGTGCTTGCCAGCATCCAGTATGAGGGTTGGCGAAGGTCGATACCATTTTGTGTACTTTCGAAATCGTCGATGTACGAAGCGTTTTGTTGCAGTCCTTTGGCATGTCCCGGAATGAGGTGGGCGAATTCCACACCAAGATTGATGCTGCTGGGGGCGGTTGCTGTGACAAAAGGTAACTTATCTATCATATTTGTCAGCCACTGGCTCTCTTTTTTCCATGAAGCATTCACTCCCCACAATGTATTGGAGAGAGGTTCGTCACCCATTGCCACTTTGCTCGTCAGCGGTTTCTCGCTGAGGTGCATGATGCTTCCTCCGAAAGAGAAGTTCTGTGAGAAATCGTAGGTGAAGTTTAGGCCCATCATCGTTTTGCGTTGCATGCTGTAGAGCGTATTACTTTCCAGATTTACGCTGATGGCTGTGCCGGCGTCAATGATGCTTTGGTTGAGAATGGTAACTACTCCCAATGTGTAATCTACTGTATAGTCCGAGTTTTCTACCAGTGTCATGCCGCCTGCCGTCACCCGTACTGAGCCTTGTGGAATATTCATAGCTCCTAACCGTATTTCATTGGCATTGGAGGCACGGTATTCACCTGTTAGCCGAAATTTATTCTTCTCAGCTGTTTGTTGCGCTACGGTGCGGGTGGAGTCGTACAGTTCCTGAAACACATATTTGTCCGCCAGTGCATCATTTCCGATGGCTTTGCGCAGGTGGCTGCCGAAAGGTTCTACTACAGGAAAGTAAATACGTCCGTCCGATGCTGTCACCGTATATCCTTCGACAAAGTCGAAGAAACCGTCCGCACCTGTTTGGCTCTGGCTATTAAGGCGGTCGAGGTTCATGACACGCAACAGGGGTGTTTTGGCAATCTTTCCTTCCGGGATATAGCGTAGATATACGCCTGTTGTATCGCTTTGGTAAGTGATATTCAACTGGAATTTCTCTTTTTGCACGGAGTAGGCATTGAGACTGTAGACGTTCTTCATCATCAGATCCCAGCAGGCTGCGTCCGGGGAGTTTGCCGTGTTCTTCAGTAATTTTACGAACAAACTTTGCCCGGTTTCCTTGATGTCAGAAGAAAACTCACCTACCTGATAACTTCGTCCACCGAGTGTGTATTCAAAAGCGACTGCCAGTACTTCGTCCGGTTGAAGGGTTTGCTTCAGTGAGATGTAACCGAGTTTGCTGTTCAGTGTGTATTCTGAGGAAGTGAGCAGACGGGCACTTTCTATTTTTTCGTAATCCATGCCGGGTTCGGATCCGGGGATTGTACTCATGACATTGCTTACCTGGCTGATATCGCGTGCGGCTGCATAACTGCTAATCATTTTCGCATAGAGGTTATTGGCGCTATTGGCGGGGGGGCGGTCGGGTGTAGTTGGCGTTTCTGGCGGGAGCGTTGACGTTTGAACTGGGGTTGGTCGGGTTACCCACTCCGCTCCAGGCGGTAGTGTTGCCTATGTGAAAGGCTTCTCCAAGATCAGTTAGTGCTACGATGTTTCGCGGATTATCATAGTTGTTTCGTTTATTGGTTACCCATACTTCGATCCGGTTAATTGTAACTCCCGAAAGGATATTCGGAAGCTGTGCCAAGTTTTTGTCATAAGTATCCCGGAAATAATGTGCTAGAAAAAAGTGACGATTTTCTTCGTAATTATCTGCGGAGAAGTCGAACGTAGTGGTTTGTGCACCACCGCGGCTGGTCACTGTTTTGGCTTCACTCTCTTGCTGACTGATAACAGCTTGTAGCTTTAGT
>USSR01000558.1 GCA_900557355.1 uncultured Bacteroides sp. | reverse complement strand
TAATTTGTCCCAATTTTAATGGGACACTAGTGTCATTAAATTATTAATAAAAAAATAGTTATTCTGTCATTCCGAAAACAAATCCCATTCCCCTAAATAATCTTATAAATGACCATCCCCATACTTTTTTTTCCCGTCTCTTCCACAATCAGCCTTTTCCCAAAAGGATGTGGCAAAGATGTGGAGAATGAAATGGAATCACGCCCCAAATATACCCAGAGAAGGGATAAAATTTGCTCTGAGTAATTTTTATACCTAGATTGAGCAAAAAAGCTTCCCTATATTATTTACCTGTTTACTCAAATCTCCCTATATTTGCACATCCCCTTTAAATGAAATGTTAATCTTGACTACGATGAAAACTCATATTCCTAAATTTCTCATCTGCTGCCTGTTCTGTTTGCTGTCCGGCATCCCTCTCCATGCACAACAAATGATTGTCAATCCCATGCCTTTTTTAGACAAACTGCCTGTCAACTCCATTTTCAATCTGTATCAAGACCGACAAGGCTTCTTCTGGCTGGGAACCGCATACGGGCTGGAACGTTATGACGGCTATGATATCCAGCCTTTCATAAACAACTATAAAAATCCTCATAAACTTACCCACAACGATATCCGGTGTTTCGCCGAAGACGATAATTACTTATGGGTAGGAACAGTGCAAGGCATCAACTTAGTAGACAAAAGTACTTATCAAATCACCTCATTTCCCGACTCTGCCCTACAGACAAGAGAAATAAGAGATCTCATCTGCGACCAAAAAGGTAACATTTGGGTAGCAGCCGGCAAAAAACTGTTCAGATGCAACGCCCGCCTCGGTGTATTAAAAGAATATACATTAGCAAACGATCCGAATACATTCTTCGAAGATAGAAACGGCGACCTATGGTTTCTGACCTGGAACGGGGATATATTGAAATATAATGACCGGGACGATTCCTTTATGCAATATGCCCACATGGACAACAGCAATCCCTACCGGATGATACAAGACCATCAGGGACGATATTGGATTGCAACCTGGGGACAAGGAATCTGGCGTTTCGACCCGTCCTCCCCTGACAGAAAGAAGATATTGCAACGTCAGTCTATCGTCAACCCCATCCGTCATTCACCAGAACAGGTGTTCTTCGACATTGTACAAGACGACATGTACGGCTATCTATGGGCATTATCCCATTTCAGGCTCTATGTTTTCCGCATAAACGAACAGAATGAACTGGAAGAAGTGAATATCAATGCTATAAAGGACATCAATAACCCCATAGACCAATACAAAACATACAGCCGGATCATCAAAGACCAATCCGGCAATTTATGGTTAGGAGCTTACGATCAAGGCTACACAATAACCTTTGAGAAAGCTGAAATAATCAACCATACGATGGAAAATATCAAAAAGAGGCTAGGCGTAGATGCCAATGTCTTATACTTCAACAAAGACTCAAAAGGTACCATTTGGTTCGACCAGTCACGTTACGGTCTCTGCCTTTTCGATGAACAGACAGGAAAGATTACTTATGGAAACAATGCGGATGCTTTATATTCATTAGTCGTGACCTCTATCGTACCGTCACAGAAAGAAGATGCTGTATGGCTGGGCGGACGCAATGATTTTTCTTCCCATATATGGAAAGCGACAAAAGAGCAAATGCACATTTCTATTTTAGAAGAATATGACCTAAAGGAAGTCGTTGCCGATCCGGGCAGTATAACCCAACTGGTAGAGGATGATCATGGCAACATCTGGATTGGAACCACCTCGCGGTTGTTCTTCAAACAAGCCGGTTCAAAAAAGATTGCGGAATTGCCTTTTGACATCTCTCACATATCCGATATGTCCAAAGACAGTAAAGGAAATGTGTGGATCGCCTCCCGAGATGCCATTTACCAAATGGCTTATGAGAACAAGCCTATACTACTGAAACATTATCCCAAAGAATCAATACTGTTATCCGATGACCCGATAGTGAATATCTGTGCCAATGCTCATGACATCTGGTTTTCCACTTCGTTAGGACGGCTACTCCGGTTTAATTCAAGCGAAGAAAAAATAACGGACGAAACCGAAGCCTGCGGACTGACAGGCGACAACATTCTGGAAATTCTACTATATAAAGATAAGATATGGATAGTATGTGACAAATACATAATCCGCCACCATCCGGCAACCAAAGAAAATACTGCTTATTTTGTCGATGACCCCAATATCTTCGTCTCCTCCTTCCGACATAGCGCAGCTTTCGTCGATGAGGAAGGTTGCCTGTACGCTGGAGGACATAACGGTTTCATCAAAATATTACCGGACAGGCAAAATACAAACAATAAACGTACCGGACAGGTACTTATCACTGACGTAAAGTCCGATAACCGCTCAGTTTTATTTTCACCTGCCGGTTCGGAAACAGGCAATTCCGTGCACAAGATAACACTTTCACCAGAAGCACGGAATATTGAAATCCTATTTTCAGCCCTTTCATATACCTCCGGACGAAGAATCAAGTATGCCTATCAACTGGAAGGCGCAGATAAAAAATGGACCTACATAGACAACGGGAAACACTCCGCATTCTACAACTACCTCGGCAAAGGAGAATATACTTTCCGCCTGAAAGCCACCGACCCGTACGGCAACTGGATGGAGGAGGAACAACAGTTGCTTATCCGGCGCCTTCCCGCCTGGTATGAAACCTGGTATGCCTATTCATTCTACACTCTTTTCATCGTGTGTATCACCTGCCTGCTGTTTTATGCCTACACCAAGCGCATGGAGAAGAAAAACAAGTTGAAGCTCCAGGAAGAACTCACCCAAATCAAACTGAATTATTTCACCAACATCTCCCATGAGCTCCTCACCCCGCTTACCATCATTTCTTGTGTTGCCGATGATCTGGAAGAAAATAAAGAAAGCTCGGAAAGACAGGTGGAAATACTGCGTTCCAATGCCAACCGACTGAAACGGCTACTGCAACAGATCCTGGACTTCCGGAAAGTGGAAAGCAGAAAAATGGAAGTAAGTGTAAGCAAAAGCAATCTGTCTTCTTTTGTTTCGGGCATCGTGGCGTCTAATTTTCAGTCGTTAGCCCACCAGAAAAACATCTCCCTGTCCACCCGGATAGACGATGGCATTTGGGGATATATGGATATCGACAAGTTTGACAAGATATTGTTCAACCTGCTTTCCAACGCCATCAAATATACGCCGGAGCATAAAAAAATAAACGTAAGCCTGTCTGCCATATATAAGGAGGGATGCAGATTCCTGGTACTTAACGTAGAAGATGAGGGCATAGGAATAGCTGAAAAGGATATAAAACATATCTTCACCAAGTTTTATAACAATAAGAATCACCCGGGATGCCAGTCAAACGGAATCGGCCTGTCGTTGACCAAAGAACTGGTAACCCTGCACCACGGAACTATCGAAGTCAGCAGTAAACCGGGCAAAGGTTCGGTTTTTATTGTAGAAATACCGATAGACAGAGAAGTATACAGCGAACGGGAAATAGCAGAGTCTTCTCTCCTTACAGTTCAAGAAGAAGAAACAGATACATTCATTCCTGATGAAAAACCTTGTATTTTATTCATAGACGATAACAAAGACTTGCGGGAACTCATACAGCATATCCTCAGCAAGAAATATCAAATCTTCATTGCAGAGAACGCTTTGCAAGGACTTGAATTGCTTAAGAGCACTCCGGTAGACATCATTATCTGCGATATCATGATGCCTCAGATGAACGGTTTGGAATTTTGCCGGCAAATAAAAGGAGACATACAAACAAACCATATCCCCATCATCATGCTCACAGCCAAAAATGCAGTGGACGACCAAATAGAATGTTACAAAGCCGGAGCAGAAAGCTATATTGCCAAACCTTTTGAAATGAAAATATTACAGGCACGAATAGATAACCTACTGCAATCACGTGAACAATCCCGGCAAAGTTTCCGTTCAAAAATGGAGATAAACATTTCCAATTTAAATTATCAAACCAGCGACGAAGAATTTTTGAACAATGCCATGCAATGTGTGGAACGGCACATTCAGGAATCCGAATTTGACACAGTACAAATGGCAAACGAGCTTCACATCTCCCGCTCTACCTTAAGCCGGAAATGCAAGGTTATCAGCGGGTGCACTCCTTTGGAATTTATACGAAATATCAAGTTGAAATACGCCTGTGCCTTATTGAAGAAGAAAACAACAAGCATCTCCGAAGTGGCTTATGCCACCGGTTTCTCATCGCCCAAATATTTTACTAAATGCTTCAAGGAAGAATTCGATATGACGCCAACAGAGTATCAAAGTCAATAAAAAGAAAGTGAGCATTCTATGTTTCTACTCGGAAAAAAGACTCCGCTTTTTTAATATAAAGAGTGCCGGAACTTTATTTCTGCATCCCCTTCATATACACCACATTCCTCCCCGCTCCACACCTTATCAGCAACCCGTCCTCAATAAACAGGTTCAAATCCGTGACCGCCTGCTTCACGCTGCGCCCCGTCAGACGGGCATACTGTGCACGGTTGATACAGGGCTGTTCCTGCTGCAAGTATTCATCAAGCAACCGGAAACGTTGCTCTACGGACAGAAGCGGCGTGAAAGACTCGGACTTGGACGACGACTGCGGATGGCGTTCCAACCGTATCTTTTTATTCAATTCTTTATAAAATTCCTTACCCAAACGAAAATTCAAGCCGCGGAGCGTCACCGAAGCGGCACGCAGTTCTTTCTTTTCCATCACTTCACGCCGGCAATTCAGCGAAGGGGTGAAATAGCCAAGTTCGCCAAATTCCACTGTCCAGCCATCA
>USSR01000557.1 GCA_900557355.1 uncultured Bacteroides sp. | reverse complement strand
TCTTTTTCAATACGGCATTGAAAGTGAATGTAGATTTAGAATTTCCCTGCATATTGGGCTGATCAGTAATAAATTCAGTCTGATAAGTACCTTGTTGGGCTACAGTGACTGTTAGAGGAAGTTGGCAATCTCCGGCAGAGACTATGAAATTGTAGCTACCCTTATTTATCTTCAACGGGACTTCTAATTTTAAATTAAAGTCTTTCTTTTCATTAGGCAAAACTGCCAGTTTGTTAATATTCCACCCACCGGATTTTAGCTCACGCTTCCAACTTGCAGGTAGTCCAGTTACGGACAGATCGGCATTGACCGGTGCATCCGAATTGTTGATTAAATCAATCTTGTAGTCAATGCTCGTTCCCGGAGAAACGGAAATCTTTGTGTAAGGAGAATAAAGAAACACGCTTGGTACAGAATCAGAGGCATGTGTGTAATTCATGGGTATCAAACCCAATAAAATGGTTAATAGCAGCAAATAATTAGTTCGCATAATCATATAGAATTTTATGGTTAATTAAATATGAGTTATCGATTTGTGTGGCTGCAAAAATAAATAATGGAAAAATTAGTAGCTGTTAAAAGCAATAAAATATCGGCACAGATTTTTTACGATTATATAATATTTGTATTTTTTAATAGACTCAAAACAACCTTTTGAGATGCAATGTCCATCTAACTGAATTGTAAAGTAAAGCAACTACCTTTTCCCGCTTCCGAATAAACAGAAATATTTCCCCCATGCTGATTCATAATTTGCTTGCAAAGGCTGAGTCCAATACCCGAACCGGCAGTTTTCGTCGTGAAGAACGGAACAAATATTTTATCCTGTACTTCGGGTAAGATACCTTCACCATTATCCCGAACAGTAATAGTACAACGCCAGGAAGTCAGAGAAGAAGTCACTTTGGGTGCAAAAGCAGCTTTTACCTCAATTCTGGGTTCTTCGCGACGGCCAGATGCTTCACGGGCATTTTTTAGCAGATTAATAAGCACCTGTTCTATCTGGGCACGATCCACATTCAATATTTTCTCTGAAGGTGGAAGTTCAAAATGAATCGTTTCGTCTGGAAAGAGTTTCTGCAAATCAGTAAACAGCTCCCGAACTGATACACTCGCGCAGACGGGAGCGGGGAGACGGGTAAGACGACGATAGTTTTCTACAAACCCCAACAGTCCCTTACTACGCCGATGAATAGTTTGCATGGCTTGCAGCATTACGGCATATTCTTTTTCGCCTCCTGCGTCTTTTAATGCCACAGGCACTCCACGCTCACTCAATGTTTCGGAAAGAGAGATGATAGGCGTAATGGAATTCATGATTTCATGGGTGAGTACACGGATTAGTTTTTGCCAGGCTTCCATTTCATTTCGTTCCAATACAGAATGTATATTCTTCAAACTAATGAGGCGCCTTTCCATGCCACGAGCTACGAAAAGGGTAGTAGCTACGGCCATTTCCAAAGTAGCCCCATTCCGATGAATACGCATGACTTGTGTTTCACCTGAGGGAAGATTCAAGAATTCGGACGGCAACTGTGGATCTTGCCCCAGTTGAGCAGTAGCAGCACGATTCAACCACTCGATACGCCCGGACATGTCAGTCACTAATACAGCGGTATCCACTTTATTCAACAGACTTTCGTAATACTGGTGTTTCACTTCTTCCTCTAGTAAACGGGCACGAAAAGCCTGTAGGGTTTCTGATAATTCTACAGCCATCTCTGTCATCAGCTTATTTTTATAAGGTGGATGGAAAGCCTGTGTCATATCATTATAACGCAAACTGCCTGTCAGGCGACGTATCATCTGCAATTGTTTCATCTGTATATAATAAAGGTGTATACCCGTCCCCAAAAGAAACAAGAATGTGATAAGCATACTAAACCACAAGTCTGCACAAAATAACACATAGACGCCTACAGAAAGTACTGCCAGAAGACAGATGTGCAAGATAACAATTAAGGAATACCGCTTCATAATAAATGGTTTGAATGAAGAATGAAGAATTTAATTAAACTATAATCCCAACTTCTCAATCTTCCGATACAATGCAAAGCGCGTGATTCCCAGATACTCCGCGGCCCGCGTCATATTCCCTTCGCTCAATCGCATAGCCTTTTCTACAGCCTGCCGTTCCAATTGCTCCAGATTGAGTACTTCTTCCTCCTTCTTAGGACGGGGTGAAGAAGCCTGAAACAGGAAATTGTCGGGACGAAGCAACGAACCGTCACCCAGAATTACGGCACGCTCCATCGTATGTTGTAACTCACGCACATTCCCCGGCCAGGGATAACGCAGTAATTTCGCTTTTGCTTCACGCGTCAAGCCCCGCATTTCCTTCTGATATTTACGGGCATAGCGCTGCAGAAAATGGTCTGCCAAGAGGATAATATCATTCCCTCGCTCCCGCAATGGAGGGATGTGCAGTTCAATCGTATTGATACGATAGAGCAAGTCTTGCCGGAAATTCCCTTCTTCCACCAGATGGCGGATATCTGCATTCGTGGCACAAATTAAACGCACGTCGATAGGTACAGATTGCGTACTGCCTAAACGGCTGATCTGTCGTTTTTCAATGGCCGTCAGTAGCTTGGCCTGCATAGGCAATGAAAGATTACCGATTTCATCCAGAAACAGCGTGCCTCCCGTTGCCACTTCCATACGTCCGGCTTTCGGTTTTCGGGCATCAGTAAATGCTCCCTTTTCGTAACCGAACAATTCACTTTCAAATAATTGTTCAGGAATACTTCCAAGGTCAATCGTTACAAAGGGGCGGCCATAGCGTGGCGAACAGCGATATAACAAACGTGCTATTACATCTTTACCCGTTCCATTCTCACCAAGAATAAGAATATTAGCATCTGCATCGCGTAATTTCTCTATTGTCGTAAACACCTCTTGCATCGCAGCTGATTCACCAATTATAGATTCTTCTACGCCACTGCCCACACCACTAAGAACTTCCACCTGTTCCTTCAGCAGATTCACTTCACATCGGGAACGACGCAACTTGATACCGGACGAGAGGGTAGCAAGCAGTTTTTCTTTCTCCCATGGTTTGGGGATAAAATCGGTGGCGCCCGCTTTAATTGCCCGTACTGCTTTATCCGTATCTGCATATGCTGTCATGAAAATAACAACTGCCTGAGAATCGATACGCAAGATTTGTTCCAGGCTCTCAAAACCTTCCTGCCCGCTTATAGCATCGCGACTGAAATTCATATCCAGTAATATTATATCGGGCTGGAAAGTCGTCATGAAGTGTTCAATACGATCAGGAGTTACTGCTACTTTTATCTTTTCTGCATAAGGTTCCAGTAAAAGGTTAAGGGCAAAAAGCACATCCTCATTATCGTCTACTATCAGTATCTTTCCTAATTGTTCCATAAAAGCTATTGTTTTTCTATCATCAGTTGCCGGCAAAGATAAGTAATATATCAATGTGTTGTGTGTGCGTATACGCACTATTTTTGTGCGGTATGGCACAGAGTAAGATTCCCTTTCTCTGAAGTAATATACTATATAACAATTAATTATATTTTTGGCACAAGATTTGAATATCTATTATTAAAAGGAATATACTATGTACAAAAATATACTTTTATCATTGATAGCCTGCGGTAGTCTGGTAACTGCTACTGCCCAAGAACATACCATGGAATTGACCTTAGGGCAAACCATAGAGCGTGCTCGCCGACAATCGCCTGATGCACAAACTGCCCAACATAGCTTCCGCTCGGCTTATTGGAACTACAAATATTATAAGGCTAACTATCTGCCTGCTCTGAAACTGACTTCCGATCCTTATCTCAACCGTGCCATTAACAAAGTCACCATGGGCGACGGTAGTGTAAAGTTTGTAGAACAAAACCTACTGAGTACCGACCTGACTCTAAGTTTGACGCAGAATATTCCATGGACAGGCGGTACATTGTTCGTGGAGACCTCTGCCCAACGTCTTGACTTGTTTAGCGATCACTCTACTTCCTGGCAGACATCACCTATAAATATCGGCTACAGTCAGTCGCTTTTCGGATACAACAGTCTGAAATGGAACCGTCGTATCGAACCATTACGTTACCGGGAAGCCAAAAAGACTTATGTAGAAACTCTGGAGCTTGTAGCCGCTAATGCTACACAAAAATTCTTTGCCCTTGCCACAGCACAAAGTAACTATGAAATAGCTTCTACCAACTATGCCAATGCAGATACCTTATATACCTATGCACAAGGACGCTATAATATAGGTACTATTACCGAAAATGAGATGTTGCAACTGGAACTGAATAAACTGACAGAAGAGACCAATCGTATGAATGCCCATATTGAAGTGGAAAACTGTATGCAGGAGCTTCGCTCATACCTTGGTATCCAAGAGGATGTGCTAATCAAAGTCGATGTCAGCGATCATGTGCCCAATCTTCAGATAGACCTGAATGCCGCTTTAATTACAGCCCGCCAAAATAGTCCAGATATACTGAACATGCAACGTCGCAAACTGGAAAGTGAAAGCAAAGTGGCTAATGCCCGCGCTAATGCCGGACTGAAAGCCGATCTTTACCTCCGTTTCGGATTGACACAGACTGGAGATAAACTTAAAGATGCCTATCATAACCCTTTGGATCAACAATATGTTACCCTCGGTATTAGTCTGCCTATATTAGACTGGGGACGTGGGAAAGGGCAGATTCGGGTAGCCCGATCTAACCGTGACTTAACTTACACTCAGGTAGAACAAGATAAAACAGACTTTGAATTGAATGTCCGCAAACTGGTAAAACAATTCAATCTGCAATCCCAGCGCGTACACATTGCTGCCCGC
>USSR01000556.1 GCA_900557355.1 uncultured Bacteroides sp. | reverse complement strand
GGAAGGAGTTTTACGTATTTAAAGAGGGAGGAAGTAGTTAATGGAAATACATATTGGAAACCGCGTTGCCGACGTGACGTTGGTCAGTAAAGAAGATAATAAAGTCCGGTTGAATGTTGATGGAAGAATCTACGATGTGGGTATTGCCATGGCAGAAAACGGCAGCTGCTCCATCTTACACGACGGAAATTCTTACAATACGGAAGTCATCCGCGGTGAAGGAGGAAAAAGCTATGATGTGAATTTGTTCTATCGCTCTTATCATGTGGATATAGCAGATACCCAGGTGAAATACTTGCGTATGCGAAAAGGAGGAGAAGAGAGACAGGACGATAAGATTATTGCTCCGATGCCGGGTAAAGTTATGAAGATTCCTGTACAGAAAGGTGACCGTTTGTCGGCGGGAAATATTGTAGTGGTGCTTGAAGCTATGAAAATGCAAAGCAACTATAAGGTCAATTCGGACTGTGTAGTGAGAGAAATCTTGGTGGCGGAAGGTGATTCAGTGAGCAGTAACCAGATTTTAATGACATTGGATATTATAAATGAAGAATAAGTATGGAAAGGACAGAAATATATAATCAGTTTGAAGAACTTAATAAGCGTGCCTCGCAGGGTGGAGGCATTGATAAGATAGAAAAACAACATGCTGCCGGGCGGATGACCGCACGCGAACGCATAGAAGCCTTGCTGGATAAAGGGACATTCAATGAGTTGGACAAGTTTGTAAATCACCGTTGCACCAATTTCGGAATGGAGAAAAAACAGATTCCGGGTGATGGCATGGTGACCGGTTATGGCAAGATTGACGGTCGTCCGGTATTTGTGTACGCCTATGACTTTACGGTGCATGGCGGTTCTTTGAGTGAGACTAATGCGGCGAAAATAGTGAAAGTACAGCAACTGGCACTCAAAAATGGCGCTCCGGTTATTGCTCTGAATGATTCGGGAGGTGCCCGTATTCAGGAAGGTGTCGGCAGTTTGTCAGGATATGCTTCTATTTTCTATCAGAATACGATTGCTTCCGGGGTGATTCCTCAAATCTCAGCTATTCTGGGCCCATGTGCCGGCGGTGCCTGTTATTCACCTGCATTGACGGATTTTATTTTTATGGTGAAAGAGAAAAGCCATATGTTCATCACAGGGCCGGATGTAGTGAAAACGGTTACGCATGAAGAAGTGGACAAGGAAGAGTTGGGTGGAGCCTATGCACATAGCAGTAAGAGTGGCGTTACTCACTTCATGTGTAACACTGAAGAAGAAACCATGCTGGCCATACGCGAATTGCTCAGCTTCCTGCCTTCCAATAATATGGAGGATGCTCCGCTTATTCCTTGTACGGATGATGCCAGACGTCAGGCAGAAGAGCTTCAAACTGTGATTCCGGAAGACCCGAACATTCCTTATGACATTAAGGATATAATAGAGCCGGTTATGGATAACCAATATTTCTTTGAAGTGATGCCCCATTTTGCAAAGAATATTGTGGTTGGCTTCGCCCGTCTGAATGGTCGTTCGGTAGGAGTTGTAGCCAACCAGCCGGCTTATCTGGCTGGTGTGCTGGATATAGACGCTTCCGATAAGGCTGCACGTTTCATCCGTTTTTGCGACTGCTTCAACATTCCGTTGATTACCTTCGAAGATGTACCGGGCTTCCTGCCTGGCGTGACGCAGGAGCATAATGGCATCATTCGTCACGGGGCAAAAATCGTCTATGCTTATGCAGAAGCTACTGTCCCTAAAATTACCCTGATAACCCGTAAGGCTTATGGCGGTGCGTACATTGTGATGTCCAGCAAACAGACAGGGGCAGACATCAATCTGGCCTATCCGCAGGCTGAAATAGCTGTGATGGGAGCCGAAGGTGCTGTGAATATATTATATAGAAATGTTACACCGGAAGAAAAATCCGGTCTGATCCAGGAATATGAATTTAAGTTTTCTAATCCGTATCGGGCTGCCGAGCGTGGTTTTATTGATGAGATTATCATGCCTCGTGATACCCGGTATAAGCTGATTCAGGCGTTAGAAATGACGCATAACAAGAGTCAGAGCAACCCACCTAAAAAGCACGGCAATATGCCACTATGATTTAGTTATGTTTCAATGTGTGCGTCTCCCCGTAGAAGTGATTTCTCCGGGGAGACTTTAAACGGATTATATGAAGATAAAATTATATATGCTTTAAGTTATGGAACTATTGAAGAACCTTTTTGAAGGATACCCTGATCTTTGGGGTGGAGGAGTGGCTCATTCCGTACTGATCCTTTCACTTGTGATAGCATTTGGCATCATGCTGGCTAAAATCAAAGTGGCGGGAGTTTCATTAGGTATCACATGGATACTTTTTGTGGGTATTGTATTCGGGCATTTTGATATGACTCTGAATGAACACTTGCTTCATTTTATGAAAGAGTTCGGTCTGATCTTGTTTGTTTACTCCATAGGGTTGCAAGTGGGACCCGGTTTCTTTTCTGCTTTCAAAAAAGGCGGACTTACCTTGAATCTGTTGGCTATGCTGGTCGTTTTTCTGGGAGTAGTCATCACGATTATATTACATTTTGTCACGGGTACGCCTATCACTACTATGGTCGGTATCCTTTCCGGTGCGGTAACAAATACTCCGGGACTTGGAGCTGCCCAGCAGGCAAACAGTGATTTGAACGGAATAGATGCCCCTGAGATAGCATTGGGATATGCGGTTGCTTATCCGCTGGGTGTAGTCGGTATTATCTTGTCATTGATAGCCTTGAAATATATTTTGCGTATCAATACCAAGACAGAAGAGGCGGAAGCTGAACGTGGACTCGGACACATACAGGAACTCACTGTGCGTCCTATTTCGTTTGAAATCCGTAATGAAGCTATCGACGGGAAAAAGATAAAAGATATACGTCCGCTGATGAACCGTGATTTTGTGATTTCGCGTGTACGGTATCATGACGGGCAAGAAACGGAATTGGCTAATTCAGATACGGTATTGCATCTGAATGATAAAATTTTGGTTATCTCTACCCCTAAAGATATTGAAGCTATTAGCGTCTTCTTCGGTAAGCAGATTGATATGCAATGGGAGCAATTGGATAAGAAACTGATTTCCCGTCGTATCTTGATAACGAAACCTGAACTGAATGGAAAGATGCTTTCCCAATTGAAGATACGTAATAATTTCGGAGCCAGTATTACCCGTGTGAATCGTTCGGGAGTGGACTTGGTTGCTGCTCCGCAATTACAATTACAGATGGGCGACCGTGTTACTATTGTTGGTAGCGAGCTGGCGGTCAGTCATGCGGAAAAAGTATTGGGAAATTCAATGAAACGCTTGGATCATCCTAATCTGATACCTATATTCCTGGGGATAGCGTTAGGATGTATCCTGGGTAGTCCGCCTTTCGTATTTCCGGGTATTCCCCAGCCGGTAAAGTTAGGATTGGCGGGTGGACCTCTTATTGTTTCCATTCTGATCAGTCGCTTCGGCCCTCAGTACAAAATGATTACTTATACTACCATGAGTGCCAATCTGATGCTGCGTGAGATAGGAATTTCCCTTTTCCTGGCTTGTGTGGGATTGGGTGCCGGTAAAGGATTTGTGGAAACGGTGATTTATGACGGTGGCTATGTCTGGGTAGGTTATGGTGTTATCGGAACTATTGTTCCTTTGCTGATAGCCGGGCTTGTCGGACGATATGTCTTTAAATTGAACTATTATACGTTGATCGGAGTATTGGGTGGCTCAACCACGAATCCGCCCGCGTTGGCGTATTCCAATGATCTGACTTCGTGTGATGCTCCTGCGGTGGGATATGCCACTGTTTATCCGCTTACCATGTTTTTACGTGTGCTTACTGCACAAATACTGATACTTGCATTAGCTTAATTCCTAAACTTTAATTGAATCAAACATTTTCTCTTTTGGCTTGTTGTTTACTCCCCGTAAGATTATCTTTGCGGGGAGTTTTTTATGTGAAAGAAAAATGTAGTAACCAAAATGTATACAAATAAAGTAAAGAGAATAGCTGCCGTTCATGACCTGTCTGGTTTTGGGCGTGTATCCCTTACAGTTGTAATTCCGATTTTGTCTTCCATGGGCTTTCAGGTTTGCCCTTTACCTACGGCTGTGCTCTCCAGTCATACGCAATATCCGGAGTTCTCTATTCTTGACCTGACGGATGAAATGCCTAGAATTATTGCCGAATGGAAAAAGCTGGATGTACAGTTTGATGCTTTCTATACAGGATATCTCGGAGCTCCGCGTCAGGTACAGATTGTTTCGGATTTTATTGATGACTTCCGCCAGCCGGACAGCTTGGTGGTAGTTGACCCCGTATTGGGAGATAACGGACGGCTATACACAAACTTTGATGAATCGATGATCCGGGAGATGCGTCATCTGGCAGCAAAAGCCGATGTGATAACCCCGAATCTGACCGAACTTTTTTATCTGATGGATAAACCTTATAAAGCGGATAATACGGATGAAGAACTGAAATCCTATCTTCGGCTTTTGTCCGATGCCGGACCTCAGGTAGTTATTATTACAAGCGTCCCTGTCCATGGAGAAAGTCACAAGACTTCGGTATATGCCTACAATCGGGTAGGAGATCGTTATTGGAAAATAACCTGTCCCTATCTGCCTGCTCACTATCCGGGAACGGGGGATACCTTTACGAGCGTCATCACCGGAGCCTTATTGCAAGGTGACAGCCTTCCTATTGCCTTGGACCGTGCCACGCAATTTATCCTTCAGGGTATCCGTGCCACTTTTGGCTATGAGTACGATAACCGGGAGGGAATTCTGCTTGAAAAGGTATTGCATAATCTGGATA
>USSR01000555.1 GCA_900557355.1 uncultured Bacteroides sp. | reverse complement strand
CAGATGCGAAGATAGCGGCCAAAACGTTGAAAGAAAATGTAGCTTATTTCGGCTATGGATATATTAAGGATGTGAATGATCTGGTACCTAATGTACCGTTGACATTCTATGCTTTCCGTGTGATGGTGATGCTGGGTGGTTACTTTATATTGTTCTTTATTGTAATACTGTTCCTGGTATATAAGCGTGATTTGTCGAAGATGAAGTGGATGCATTGGGTTGCATTACTGACCATTCCGTTGGGCTATCTGGCGGGACAAGCCGGATGGGTAGTTGCAGAGTGCGGACGTCAGCCGTGGGCTATACAGGATATGTTGCCTGTGAATGCGGCTATTTCTAAGCTGGATGTGGGTTCCGTACAGACGACATTCTTTATCTTCCTGGTGTTGTTTACTATTATGCTGATAGCAGAAATCGGTATTCTGTTGAAGGCAATAAAGAAAGGACCGGAGAATAATTAATAATTAGAAATTAATAATTAAAAATTAAAGTTCATGTCTTACGTTTTTCTACAACAATATTGGTGGTTCGTGGTATCATTGCTGGGGGCCCTTCTTGTATTCCTGCTGTTTGTGCAGGGAGGTAATTCGCTTATCTTCTGTCTGGGTAAGACGGAAGAACATCGGAAGATGATGGTTAACTCTACAGGGCGGAAATGGGAGTTCACATTTACGACGTTAGTTACGTTTGGCGGTGCATTTTTTGCATCGTTCCCATTGTTCTACAGTACGAGTTTTGGTGGTGCATACTGGTTGTGGATGATTATCCTGTTTAGCTTTGTGTTGCAGGCTGTCAGTTATGAATTCCAGAGCAAGGCGGGTAATCTGCTGGGAAAAAATACATATCGTACTTTCCTGGTGATTAACGGTGTAGTAGGTCCGGTGCTGCTGGGTGGTGCGGTGGCTACGTTCTTTACAGGTTCGGAGTTTTATATCAATAAAGCCAGTATGACGAATACGGTGATGCCTGTTATCAGCCATTGGGCAAATGGCTGGCACGGACTGGATGCATTGGCTAACCCATGGAATGTAGTGTTGGGATTGGCTGTATTCTTCCTTGCACGTATTTTGGGTGCATTGTACTTTATTAATAATATTGATGATAAAGATTTGGTGGCACGTAGCCGTCGTTCCCTGATTGGAAATTCGGTGTTGTTTCTTGTATTCTTTTTGTCATTCGTTATCCGTACACTGTTGGCGGATGGATATGCTGTGAATCCGGAGACGGGAGAAATCTTCATGGAACCTTATAAGTATCTGACGAACTTTATTGAAATGCCGGTGGTGTTGGTGCTTTTTCTTATTGGGGTGGCACTGGTGCTTTTTGGCATTGGGAAGAGTTTGTTGAAGCCTAAATTCGATAAGGGTATTTGGTTTACAGGTATTGGTACGGTGCTTGCTGTGTTGGCATTACTGCTTGTTGCGGGCTACAATCATACGGCTTATTATCCTTCTACAAATGATCTGCAAAGTTCATTGACTTTGGCAAACAGTTGTTCCAGTGAGTTTACATTGAGGGTGATGTTCTATGTTTCTTTCTTGGTTCCATTTGTGCTTGCGTATATCTTCTATGCTTGGAGAAGCATTGATATACATAAGATTAATGAGAAAGAGATGAAGGACGGAGGGCATTCGTACTAAGAGCTTATTGATTCATTTGTTCTATATAAGGGATTGTTTTGTTCAGGACTAATGAATATAACGTTTGCTCTTAGGAATAATTGGGTGTCAACCTTGGTTAACAGGCCTGTCAACGTTGGTTGACGGTCCTGTTAACCTACGTTGACAGGCCTGTTGACTACGGTCAACACCCAATAAGACTTACGGTAAAGATGCAAAAAGAGCCGGGCAAATACCTGTTTAGTTGGTTTCTTATTTATAACTAACCTGTTGCATACCAATCAGTCGGTCATACCTCTCTCCAAAAGGCCGGTGATAAACAAGTATCAGATATTCATTCTCCGTTTCATAGAAATTCCCCTCTGCCTGTGCGGTGCTTCCTACTGTACTTCCGGGGGCTACATACAGATACTGGTAATTATATGCTCCCTGCTTCAGCAATCGGGCACACTCATAAGCGTGAGTCTCCGGATTATATTTCAGCAGATTCTCTTCATTAAAATCATCATACGTGAAAGCTCCTTGCAGATAAAACTTTCCCTCTGTAAGCGGATTCTCCCATAACAGAGAGAAATGTACAAAGAAGTAATCTGCTTCCGTATTGTTATCCACCGCTTCATCATACCGTATTACAAAACGCCCATTCTGATCCTGGTCATAACTATAATTGAGTAGGCGTGGCTGGTCTGGTTGTAGCGTGACGTGATAGTAAGGGGCATGATAGCGGATACTTTCCACACCTTGTGAGGCATATCGTGTACTCACCATTTCGAAACGGCGATATTCGTTTCCTGCTGGAAATATCAGCGCACGGTTATGTTCGTAGCGTAACTGGTCAGGACCAACGTAAGAAGGTTGAAGATTGGTAACTTCGTTGTCTGTACGATTATCTTGTAAAACGTGCACTTTGATTTCATTCTGAGGGTTACGAATGGGATATCCCTTATGCTGGATACTGAAGCTGACTTGCTGATGGGTCTTGTTACGATCTATCTCTGTATCACTGCTGACTTGTGCTGATATGTTTACCTCTTTCTCCAATATCCGGAAGCAAGTGCTGAAAGCGGGTTTATTCTTACCCTCTGCATCATCATAAACCACCAGACGATAGTTACCGGAAAGTTTGGGACGTACCTGGTCATTAGGAAGCGTCAATCGATAGTGTGTATAGGGTAGAGTAGTGTTGACAGAAATATCGTGATCCTCTATCGGATTATCATTGAAACCATCCAGGTATTCTGTTTCGGAAAGATCGGACGGGGTCCAGTCTGCATTGCAATGTGTGAGGACATACTGATAACGATGGTAATCGTGCGTGAGGTGGTCGAATGAGATTTCTACAGTTTCACCTTCACCTAACCGGATGGCGGCAGGAGCCATATAGTCGTTGTTGGCGATGACCTGCACCGTATGTATATGCGGGTTATAAACTTCTGTACGTTGGGCATGTGCTCCACAACAGATAAGTATGCAAATTAAGAACAATGGCAAGGCTTTCTTCATTTCTTTTCTGCTTTTTTTACCGGAGGGAATTTGGGAACTAACTTCATCAACCTTAATATCTGTGACTGCCTGCGCAGGATGTAAGCTGACGGGTGTGCAGAATTAAAGCGTATGGGGTTAGGAAGGGTTGCTGCAATCAATGCACATTGGCCTGCTGTTAGTTTGGCAGCAGTGGTGTGGAACTTGTATTTGGCGGTAGCTTCTGCTCCATAAATACCTTTTCCCATTTCGATAGAGTTAAGATATACTTCCATGATCCGTTCTTTCGACCAACAGAGTTCAATAAGCCAGGTGAAGTAAACTTCAAGTCCTTTTCGCATCCATGAAGATTGGGGCCAAAGAAATACATTTTTTGCTGTCTGCTGGCTGATGGTGCTGGCTCCTCGCTTCCGCTTTCGTGTTTCATTCTCTTTCATAGCTTTTTTTATTTCTATGAAATCGAAACCATTGTGAGTAGCAAAGCGATTGTCTTCCGAAGCGATTACCGCCATCGGCAGGTGAGGAGAGATTTTATCAAAAGAAACCCAACTGTGATGCCAGACCGGTTTTTCGCCTTTAAAAATCTGTTGAGTACTCCGGATAACCATGAGGGGAGTGAAGTAAACGGGAATAAAACGATAGATCACCACTGTGAGAATAGTGGAGATAAAGAAAAAGAGTATCAGATTGCGTAGAATTCGCAAAACCTTCTTCATACTTATTGTCGTGGTTTTTGTTAGTTAGTAACGACAAGCTACGAGCTACGAGTTACAAGCTACAAGTACCTTTCGGACTGATAGCGTAGCAACTTGTAGCTCGTAGCTTTGTAGCTTGTAGCTTATTTTCCTGCTTCTGCGTTCTTAATCATCTGTTCGCTGGCATACATATAGATATCCACACGACGGTTTTGACTGGCTGTCATGCTGTCATCATACTGATTGTAGCCTACGCCTTCCACTTGCTTGAATTGTGCAGGAGAAACGCCGCAATCCTGCAGATAATTCTCTACAGTATATGCACGGTCCTTTGAAACTTTCATATTGGCTTCATACGTACCTACTTTATCTGTATGACCTACGATAGCAATGTCCGTTGTAGGATCTTCTTTCAGGATCTGGGCCAGTTCGCGCAAAGAAGCTTTAGAAGTATTGCTCAATGCTGATGAGTTAAAGCCAAACAGGATGCCTGATTCGAAAGTTACTTTTACAGCAGCAAGTCCGTTGGTATCGGTTACTTTCTCTACCTGTGCACCTTCAATTTTGGCAGCTTCGGCAGCTTTCTTATCCATCTTATGGCCAATGGCAACACCGGCACCTGTACCTACTGCCGCACCTACAGCCGCACCAATAGCTGCGCCCTTACCTTTACCGATAAGTCCGCCAATAATAGCACCGGCTGCTGCGCCTGATCCACCACCAATCACACCGCCTTTTGCGGTATTGTTCATTGTACTGCAACTTCCTAATAATATAGCACCGCTCAATAACAGTACACTAATTTTCATCTTTTTCATAATTTGTTCTTTTAAAAATGTTACTATGTTTGTAATGCAAAGTTAGATATATAACAAATATGTTGATGTTATGTTTAGGTATTTTGTTCTCCTTTTTTAGAGAATTTTTCTTTTTATAAGTATAAACCAGAGTGTGAGGATAAGTCCCTTAGCAATGGTGGTTGCACTTACGGCCCACCATATAGCATCTACCCCCATTCCCATGTGTACCAGAAGCAAC
>USSR01000554.1 GCA_900557355.1 uncultured Bacteroides sp. | reverse complement strand
GTTCTCAATAAGTTATATCTTTATTACGATGTTAGTCCCTTGAATAAGGTTTTCACAACTTTGCACCGTTCAACACAATTTTGTGTCTTAGGTTCGATTTCTGCGTGCAAAGGTAGATATTTATTTGGAATTATCAATATATCCAAGAAGTTTTTTTAGCATTTAGTATATTTTCAAATATTACATTATCTTTTCGGGAAACGAAAACAAGAATATTATCTATTGAATAACAGGTATTTACAAGAAGTATATAGAATAATGGGTAACGATATAGAAACGAGCGTATTTCTTTAATTTGCCTTATGTTTCCACTGTTTCAATACTCTGCTACAAAAATAGTTATATTCCTTTAAATGCCAATAATGTCTTTGTAAAACTACAACTTTATTGTAGTTTTGTATAAGCATGAGATTAGTAAAAATATCATCTCCTAACAATATCAAACATATGAAGAACTTCAATGCACAATACGGTAAGCATTCCCGATTGGAATTATTAAAACATTTCATCTTGGAGCATGGAACTTATATCGAACTCACAGGGGAAAACCGTTTCTCTGTTCAGGGTAAAATGAACCGCCGGGGGGCTTATATTGAAAACGGCTTATTGAGATATATCCATGTGGATGAAAGAGGAAATATACATATAGTAGGATATACTTTTTCAAATGAATTTGCAGGGAGTTTATGTACATTCATAAATCCCGACCGACCGTCATTAGTCACTATTGAGGCTGTTTGCGATTCAAAGATTTACTATCTACCGTATTCAACGGCAGAGGAATTCTTTACGACAAATGCCGAAACCATGCAAATAAAGTGTACGCTTGTCGAACAATCATACTTGTTGATGTATCATAGATTATTGGATATGTACTGTAAAACTACGGAAGAACTTTATCTTGATTTATTGAACAGATGCCCCGACATTCAAGAGCACATTACGTTGAAAGAAGTGGCTTCTTTCTTACAAGTCACACCTGAAACAATCAGTCGCATCCGCCACAAACTGAACAAATGCATCCGTTGCAAACTGGAGAAATAGCCAATCTTTAACATCCATTATAGCGGGGTCTTGACAATTGTCAAGACCTTTTTTCTTTATTCTTCCGTATTTTGCCATTTCAAGAAATCAATGTTCAATTACTTAAAACAGCAATAAGATGAAGAAGAAAATTACTTTTCACATGATGTTTTCCGTATTTATTATCTGTACTCTCTCGTGTCTAACAAGTTGTAGTAACAACGATATTCCTATTCCTGTCTTTACCTCTGAGGCATTGGAACAAACCACTTGGTAAGCACAAAGAACTGTGTACAATACCAAAATTAAAGAAGATGTATTAGCGGATAAGGCTTAAATGAAGTGTGGATGCGACTAATCAGATAATTTCAAACGTTTGGAAGACAGCAATATTTTTGTTATTTTTTTTATTTCTCGCCCGTTCAGTCAATGCACAAGTACAAAACGGGTGGACTCCAAACGATTCTGTCCGATTGACCAAAATGCTGAAAGGAGAAATGCCTATCCATATTGATGATGCTTTTAAAAGGGAACTGGAACAGTCTATTATTGGTCATTCGCCAAAAGACGATAATAGGTACTGGGATGATTTTAGGTTAGATATTGATTTTAAAGAAGATTTTCCGAATGTAGTAAATATTGAGTGCGCCACAACGTTTCACTACAAATTAAATCATAACAATAATCTATTGAATGGAAATCTAAAATGCAAAAGCCTTATGAGAAATAGTCGGATAGATAAAAATCTCCCTCTTATAAAGATTCAACAAAAAACAAACATGACTATTCCTTTAAACAAGAAATTACATTTTAGTGTATATGGAAGCTATACACTGGACAAAAAACGTAGTGTGATACTTCCGGCAACTTCTATCCCTTATAAGGTAGGAGCAGGATTTTCATATGAGATAGGTAAACATGCCATTATTAAATCCCAAACGAACTACCAATATAACATAATACAAAAAAAATGGGAATGGTTCTTTGGTGCAGGAGTTTTTTTTACCTTTTAGTAGTCTTGTAATCAATAAACTGAATTCGTATGATGCGATTAAATAAAATAATAACATTGACATTTTTCTACCTATTTTTAGGTTGCTCTCAAACAGTCGCTTGGGGGCAAACGATTAACGGAAAAATAATAGATGACAAACAACTGCCTATAGACGGTGCGACTATTATTTTGCAAACAATGGATTCGACTTATATAGGCGCATCCATTTCCAATGCTGACGGCATATTCGTTTTTAAAAGCCAACAGGAAGAATACCGATTGATAATACAACACCTTTTGTATGAAACAAAACAGATGACAGGTAAGGGAAATGATGCCGGAATTATTCAACTTCAACCTAAAGACTATGCTTTGGATGAAGTTATCATAAAGGCGGAACGTCCTTTTGTAAAAGTGGAGAATGGACTTTTAGGATATAATCTTGCTGTTCTTACCCAAAATCAACTCGTAAACAATGCGTATGAAGCATTGACAAAAATACCGGGAGTGCAAGAAGACAGAGGAATACTAACTTTGGCTGGAGCAGGAAAACTGACTGTTATTCTAAATGGGAAACCTACCACAATGGATGCCGGACAGCTTGAAACAATTTTGCGCAATACTCCGGTGAATCGTGTAGAAAAAGCGGAAGTGATGTATAGCGCACCTCCTGAATATCATGTACGGGGAGCAGTCATTAATCTTGTTTTAAAGCATGCAAACGATTACTCTTTTCAGGGGGAGATAAGTGCTGACTATAAGAACCAGTACTTCAATGACGGGGGAATGAATGGAAACTTTCGTTTATCAACTCCCAAAATGGCTTTTGATGTAATGTACGGAGCAAATAACGTAAAAAAGATAGAATACATAGACCTTGATTCCAAACATACGCTAAAAGATGAACCACATCATATCATACAAAACGAACAGTTACGTAGTAAGTACTGGAAGCACGACCTTAGAGTAGCTTTTGAATATAACTTCAACAACAAAAACAATATCAATGTAGCATACACAGGCAGTTATACCCCCGACCAGCATAATAACAGCCGGACATCAGGCAACTACCAAACCAGCAATGTGGATAAATATGTTGACAATCAAATGCACAATATTACATTGCAATATCATTTGGGGTTCGGAATTGAAATAGGTGGTGATTATACACATTATACTTCCAATAATAATCAAAGGCTATACGCAAATTATCAAGATGGAAATCAGAGTTGTTTCTCTATGGTTGGCGGACAAAAGATAGATCGCTATTCTATCTATGCAGACCGGAAACAGTCTTTACCCAAAAGATGGAATCTGGGTTATGGAGTTTCCTACCGATTTGCTAAAGACATTGATTTCCAAACTTATGATAAAGTGACAGGTAACATTCAAACTCAAAACACATATTCCAATCTAAGAGAACAAACTACCAGCTTTTATGTATCATTGAGCAAAAACTATACAACAGGTACGTCTTTATCCGTTTCTGCTACGGGAGAATATTATACGATTGGCAATTATCATAAATGGGCAGTTTACCCACAAGCATCATTGATTTACTTTAAAACACCGAAACATATGTTTCAACTTTCATTATCTACGGACAAAACTTATCCAAGCTATTGGGATATGCAATCTTCCGTCAGTTATCTTAATGGATATACAGAATTATGGGGAACGCCGGGGTTGAAACCGATGACAAACTATAACCTGAATGGGAATTATATATGGAAGCAGAAATACATCTTTGGTTTGTTTTTCACGTACACCTCAGATTATTTCACTCAAGCCGCCTATCAATCGACTGACAGGCTGGCACTAATCTATAAAAATACAAATTGGAACTATATGCAGGTATGGGGCGCAAACATCATATTGCCTTTTAAGGCAGGAAACTGGCTGGATTCCCGATTGACCTTAGTCGGTATGCAAATGCACCAACGCTGTGATAATTTTTTCGACATTCCTTTCAATCGTAAGAAATGGGTATTTAGCGGCACACTGGATAATACGTTTAAGGTAAATAAGAATTTGTCTTTCGAACTGATGGGAAATGTACAGACGCCCGTCATACAAGGGACATTTGATATAGAATCTATTTTTAATCTCACTGCCGGATTACGGTGGAATTTCGCCAATGACAAATTGAGCTTATCCGCCCGTTGCAATGATATATTTGATACGGGAATGCCTGCAACACGAGTTCGTTTTAAGGAGCAAAACTTGAATATGAATAGCGGATTTTATTCACGAGCATTTACTCTACATTTCAGTTATCGCTTTGGTGGATATAAGAAAAAAGAGGTAAAAAAGATTGATACATCAAGATTTAGATACTAATTCAAAAATGATATGAGAACATTGTTACTAATTCTGAGTGTTTTATGTTTCGGTTCATGCAAAACGTCATTGATTACCTATCGAAATGGATATATATTTGACAAGCAAGGTGAAACGATTGGTAATTATACTAACGGATATATTTATAGTTCAAAGAGAATACTTAAAGGATATTATTCCAATGGCTATATTTATGATGATAATCACAATATTATAGGGAATTATGCAAATGGATATGTGAAAATGAAAAACAAAGACGATTAATAATATAATTTCAACACTACATGGAAAGTGTATTACAACAGAGATTTTTCCGTTTATTATCGGAATACTCGCAGCGTACAGTTTCTGTTTCCGAGTTGGCAGAAGCTATCGAGGAATTGGCTACGCATGTAGCCAATTTTAGTATCAACGAACAGGATTATAGCGTATCACTGCGTTATTTTTCCTTTGGTTTGCACCGTCTTAAATCGTATCGTGTACGGTTTGAGC
>USSR01000553.1 GCA_900557355.1 uncultured Bacteroides sp. | reverse complement strand
ATCAAATGCGTAATTCACTGACACTTTCTAAAGAAGAAGTAGATGCATTGATTGCCGAGGGTAAGCAGTACGTGGTTCGTTTTAAGATAGAACCCAATGAAGACGTGCATGTAAACGACCTGATCCGGGGTGAGGTGATAATTAATTCTTCTATTCTGGATGATAAGGTACTTTATAAATCAGCAGATGAGCTTCCGACCTATCATTTGGCAAATATTGTAGACGACCATTTGATGGAGGTTTCCCATGTGATTCGTGGTGAAGAATGGTTGCCTTCTGCACCGTTGCACGTGTTGTTGTACCGTGCTTTCGGTTGGGAAGATACGATGCCGTCTTTTGCCCACCTGCCTTTGCTGCTGAAGCCGGAAGGTAACGGTAAGTTGAGCAAGCGTGACGGTGACCGTCTTGGTTTTCCCGTATTCCCATTGGAATGGCATGATCCCAAAACCGGTGAAGTGTCTTCCGGATATCGTGAATCGGGTTATCTGCCTGAGGCAGTGATTAATTTCCTGGCTTTGCTGGGCTGGAATCCGGGTAACGATCAGGAACTCATGTCTATGGATGAATTGATAAAATTGTTCGACCTGAGTCATTGCAGTAAATCTGGTGCTAAGTTCGATTACAAGAAAGGAATCTGGTTCAACCATGAATATATATTGTTGAAGCCGGATACGGAAATAGCAGAACTTTTTGTTCCGGTTCTGAAAGAACAGGGCGTGGAAGCTCCGTTTGAGAAAGTGGTAACTGTAGTAGGTATGATGAAGAATCGCGTAAGCTTTGTGCGCGAACTTTGGGAAGCTTCCAGTTTCTTCTTTGTAGCTCCCACCGAATATGACGAAAAGACTGTGAAGAAACGCTGGAAAGAAGATTCTGCCCAGTGCATGACTGAATTAATGGAAGTACTGGCAGGTATCGAGGACTTCGGCATCGAAAATCAGGAAAAGATTGTAATGGACTGGATTGCAGAAAAAGGATACCATACCGGAAATATAATGAATGCTTTTCGCCTGACGCTGGTAGGCGAGGGGAAAGGCCCGCATATGTTCGACATCTCCTGGGTGCTGGGAAAAGAAGAGACACTGGCGCGTATGAAACGAGCAATTGAAGTACTGAAATAAAATTGAAATCCAAGCTGAAGAAAGTATGTTTTATGACCTTGCGATAGGTATCTATGACCTTCTGGTGCATCTGGCGGCTCCTTTTAGCCGTAAACCCCGTAAAATGATGAAAGGGCATTGGGTGGTGTATGAACTTCTCAGACAGCAATTGGAAAAGGATGTGCGTTACATCTGGTTTCATGCGGCTTCCTTGGGCGAGTTTGAACAAGGGCGTCCTCTGATAGAGAAAATTCGTGCCAAATATCCTGATTATGGTATATGGCTGACATTCTTCTCTCCTTCCGGATATGAAGTACGTAAGAATTATCGTGGGGCGGATGTGGTATGTTACCTGCCGTTTGATAAACCCCGGAATGTGAAGAAATTCCTGGATATAGCGAATCCTTGCATGGCTTTCTTCATCAAATATGAGTTTTGGAAGAATTATCTGGATGAATTGCATAAACGTCGTATCCCGGTGTATAGTGTTTCGTCTATATTCCGTCGCGGACAGGTTTTCTTTAAGTGGTATGGAGGAACTTATCGCCACGTATTACGTAATTTTGATCATTTGTTTGTGCAGAATGAACGTTCTAAACGCTATTTGGGTAAGATCGGCATCAATCGCGTGACGGTAGTTGGTGATACACGCTTCGACAGGGTTTTGCAGATACGTGAAGAAGCCAAAGAATTGCCTTTGGTAAAGCTCTTTAAGAATGATACGATGACTTTTGTTGCCGGTAGTTCCTGGCAACCGGATGAAGATCTGTTTATCGAATATTTCAATAATCACCCGGAAGTAAAACTTATAATAGCTCCGCATGTGATAGATGAAAATCACCTGGTAGAGATAATCCGGAAATTGAAACGCCCGTATGTGCGCTATACCCGTGCGGACGAAAAGAATGTGCTGAAAGCTGATTGCCTGATTATCGATTGCTTCGGTTTATTATCCTCTATTTATCGATATGGTGAGATAGCATATGTAGGTGGCGGTTTCGGAGTGGGTATTCATAACACATTAGAAGCGGCTGTCTATGGAATTCCGGTTATATTCGGACCTAAATACCAGAAATTTATGGAAGCCATACAGTTGATAGAAGCTAAGGGTGCTTTCTCCATTAAGAATTATGAGGAATTGAAAGAATTGCTCGACCGGATGCTGACAGATGATATATTCTTGCGTGAGACAGGAACAAATGCCGGATATTATGTCACTAGTAACGCTGGAGCTACGGATAAAATATTGAGTATGATTAATTTCTAAGAGATATGTATAAATAGAAAGGGGGCAGATCGTAGTTTATCTGCCCCCTTTCTATTTATACATATCCGTCAGCTTATCATTCCTTATACCAATTGGAATACATCAGATAGTTGTGTGCAATCTTCTGATTCAATTCTTTAGCCTGTGCCGGATCTACTTTTTTGATGAATTTTGCAGGGACACCACCCCAGATGCTTCCCGGTTCAATGACCGTGTTGCTCAAAACCAGTGAGCCGGCAGCAACAATAGCGCCTTCACCCACAATAGCGTGGTCGAGAATGGTAGAGCCCATGCCTACCAATGCATAATCTTTAATGGTAGCTCCATGAATGGTGACGTTGTGCCCTACAGAAACGTGATCGCCTATTTCAATGGTTGATTTTTCATATAAGGTGTGCAGCACGCTTCCGTCTTGTATATTGACCCCGTTTCCGATGCGGATGGAGTTTACGTCTCCGCGCAGTACGGTGCTGAACCAAATGCTGCAATCACGTCCCATTTTTACATCTCCGATGATGGCTGCATTGTCTGCTAAAAAACAGTTCTCTCCAAATTCAGGAGTGAAACCTCTGACTGATTTGATTAATGCCATTTTGTATACTGATTACTATTTAGTGGTTATAACTTACTTGTTGCTTCCTTCAACCATGCCTGTTCTTCTTTGTTCAGGCTTGGCGATAATTTCTCATATACAGTTTGATGATAGCTGTTGAGCCATTCGATTTCTTCTGTAGTGAGCAGTTCTTTAATAATTCCTTTTTTGCAGATAGGGCAGAGGGTTACAGTCTCGAATTGCAGATAGTTGCCGAACATTCCTTCTCCGGCAGGAACTACCAGAACCAGATTTTCCGTCCGGATTCCATGACTTCCTGCTTTGTATACGCCCGGTTCGTTGGATGTCAGCATACCCAGTTGCAGGGGTATCGGGTTTTCGTTCATCCGGATACTCTGAGGTCCTTCGTGTACATTCAGGAAATGGCCTACGCCATGTCCTGTACCATGCAGGAAGTTCATTCCCCGTTGCCATATCGGCATACGCGCCAGTACATCCAGTTGTGCTCCGCGTGTACCAACAGGAAATTTGGCCATTGCCAGTGCGATGTGCCCTTTTAATATTAATGTATAGTCTGTTTTCTCTTCTTTGGTTAGTTTACCTAAGGCAATCGTACGTGTAATATCTGTAGTTCCGTCCAGATATTGTGCGCCGGAATCTAATAGCAGAAAACCTTCAGGCTTTAGAGGGACATCTGTTTCGGGAGTTGCTTCGTAATGTACGATTGCCCCATGTTCTTTGTACCCTGCAATGGTGTCAAAGCTTTCTCCCTTGTATAAATCCTGTTCGGCGCGGAAGTTGTGCAGTTTTTTGTCTACACTTATCTCGGTCTCTCTGCCGGTGGGGACTGCCTCTTCCAGCCACTTCAGGAATTTGACCAGAGCTACTCCGTCCCGTTGCATTGCTGCGTGTATTCCGGCTATTTCCTGTTCGTTACGAATTGCTTTCAGCAGAGTAACCGGGGAAGCTCCATGAATGATTCTGCAATTGGGGTTGACGGCCGAATACATGGCGTAATTTGTTTTAGCCGGGTTAATGAGCAGGCTATCCACATTTATCCGGTTGAGGTCTGTTTCCACTTCCTCATAAGGGTGCAGGCTTACTCCTATTCCTTTTAGATAGTTGGCAACCACAGGGGTAATCTTTTGTGGTTGGATGAAAAAGTGTGTATGTTGTTCTTCAATCAATAGGTAGCTGACAACTACAGGATTGCAATGTACATCACTGCCGCGCAGGTTGAGTGTCCATGCAATTTCGTCCAGAGCCGACAGGAATAATGCTTTGGCATTGCACTTTTTCAACTCTTCCCGGATAATGGAAATTTTTTCTGTGCTGCTTTTTCCTGCATATTTCGTTTCATGGATAAAAGCTGGACCTTCCGGCATTGGTGGTCGATCAGTCCATAATTGATCTAACGGATCTGAAATACTTTTCAGCCGTATCCGCTGTTTCTGTAATTTAACTCTCATGTTTTCCACAGCTTCTGCAGAAAACATTTTCCCATCAATACCTACGGTGTCACCGGGAGCTAATTGCATACTTAAAAACGTGGAGATACTGGGTGTTTCAGGAAGCATTTCTTTGTATAACTCTATTTCAGTACCTTCCAACTGTTGGGCAGCTTGGAGGAAATAGCGGGAATCAGTCCATAATCCTGCCTTAGTGGTAGTTACGACAACGGTTCCTGCGGAACCTGTAAAACCGGAAATCCATTCCCGGGATTTCCAGTGAGGAGCAACATATTCACTCAGATGCGGGTCTGTACTCGGAATAATAAAGGCCTGTATGCCATCTTGACTGAACAAAGCCCGTAAGGCTTGTATCCGATTGTTTATTGTCTGGCTCATATACTATTTATATATAGGTATAACATTCATCCCTCAAAGATACTCACTTTCTTTGAATATCTTTTGCCGATTACTGTACTTTGTCCGTTGGC
>USSR01000552.1 GCA_900557355.1 uncultured Bacteroides sp. | reverse complement strand
GATACGAAGGTGAAAAACTCCAGCTTCCATCCGCATTCCAACTCGTTCCGTCACGGAAGCGCCCCAGTACCCGGCAATCCAGTTTTTCTGCAAAGTTGCCATCCGGAGTGAAATCTCCCAGAAATGTCATCGGAATCCAATAAGTTAGAAAAAGGAGTATGGTAATGAAAATCTGCAATCTGAATGAACAATTCAACAAAAGGATGGCTGCAATCAAATATCCTGTAGCGATGGCCTGCAATGTGTTGGAGTATAAATAAAGATGTTGCGGATTCAGTCCTAGCAAGTTGCCTTGTACAATCATGCCGAAAATGAAAAGAAGAAGAAATCTTTTCAATATTTTCCGATAGACACGACCTTTGTCAGAGTTATCCCTGAATTTGGCAAATGAAAAAGGCATAGACACCCCTGTCATGAATAAGAACAATGGCATCACTAGATCCCAAAAACGAAAACCAACCCAAACTTCGTGATCGAATTGCCACAACACTTCTTTAAACCATGGCAGATTGAGGTGGTGTCCTAAAACGACCAGTACTGGTTGAAAGAAAACCAAAAGGAAAAGGTCAAAACCACGCAGAATATCAAGCGAAGCAAGACGATTGGCAGGGATATGTTCCATATATAGTTGTTGTATTATTCAAGACTCATTTATTCATTATCCGGTTCCGTTTTCATTGACTTCCGATGTTCTTCTTTATATTGGGATGGCGTTTTCCCGGTATACCGCTTAAACATAGTGCTGAAATAGCGGGAAGAAGAAAAACCGACCTTTTCTGAAATTTCCGTAAAATTCATATTCGTGTTGGTTATCAAATATATAACTCTTTCTAAACGGAATTTATTAATATAGTCATTTCCTCCCATGTCTGTGATGGCTTTTAGCTTATTATAAAAAGTGGCACGGCTCATGCATAACTCCTTACACAGGAAACTTATGTCTAAATCGGGATTACTCAGATGTTTGGTTATCAGTTCATTTGTTTTAAGCAGGAAAGCTTCATCTATCTGGCTGAATGTCACTTCTTCGGGTGGAGGAAGCAACCCTCTGTTCAAATATCGTGCTTTCATCTGTTCCCTGTTACGTAAACGTCCACGGATCACTTCCAGTAACATTTCTTCTTCAAACGGTTTAACCAAATAGGCATCTGCTCCCGTTTTGTATCCCTGTAACCGGCTTGCATCATCGTCGCGGGCTGTCAGAAGAATAACAGGAATATGACTGATGCTGATATCTTCTTTTATTTGCCTGCAAAGCTCATAGCCATTCATTCGCGGCATCATTACATCGCTTATGACAATGTCGGGTTGGTGCTTACGAACTATTTCCAAAGCTTTCTCTCCATCAGGGGCAGTATATATCTGATTGAAATTCTTGCAGAAAGCGCTTTTGATAAAATCTATCAGTTCTTTATTGTCATCAACTACCAATAGCGAGTATTTATTCAGTTTGATACTCACACTATTAACAGCCTTATCTTCAGTCATATCGGATATCAGTTCGTTCAGGTAGGGTCTAGGTTTATATGATACTTCCGATGAGATTTGCTTAAGTGGAAGTTCAAAGAAAAATGTGGCTCCGCCATCTTCATTATCTTTAGCAGCGATCTTTCCTCCATGTAATTCCACCAAAATTTTGGAATAGGATAAACCGATTCCTGTTCCTGTACGTTCTCCTGTTCCTTGATAAAATCGAGTGAACAGCTTCTGCGGATCTGCCTGTTTTAGCCCGCATCCCTGATCTATAACCGAAATACGGACAGATGCGGTGGCAGGCAATAATTCTGTTTGAATAATGATTTGGGAATTTTCAGGACTATGTTTCAGAGCATTTATCAATAAATTAGTCAAGATTATCTCACACTTATCTTTGTCAAGACAAACGATTTTGACTCGTTCGTCGAATCGACATAAAAAGTGTACATTTCTGGCATCTCCTTCACCAATGAAATCTGTTGTAACATTTTGTATCCAATTATTCAATAGTTGGGGCTGAAACTGAACCGTATTTATCCCAACTTCCATTTTACGCAAATCAAGTACCATGTTGAGCAAGTCTTTCATCCGTTGTGACTGCTTGTAGATGCTCTTCAAGGCCGAATAATTTGCGCTACCGGAAGATAGGGAGCGTAGGATATGGTTCAGTGGCGCATGTATCAATGTTAATGGAGTGCGGAGTTCATGACTGATATTAATGAGAAAACGTACTTTCTCTTCATATATTTCTTTCTCATGCTCCTTCATTGCCCACTTTAGTTTATTCTCTTTATGGCGTAAAATGATGATGAACGTCCAGGTTATAATTCCCAATATGACTAGGATATAACAAAGAATGCACCACCAAGTTTTGTACCAAGGGGGTAAAACTGTCAATTCCAAAACCTGCTGTAAGGGAGTCCATCCCCCGTTCCTCATGCTGCATGAGACCAGTATCCGGTATGTTCCGGAAGGTAATGAACGGATAAGTATTTCCGGAGTATACGAATCAATGCATTGTTCGTTTAGTCCGGCAATTTGGTAGCGGTAAATTCTTTGTCGGAAAAGATCTGCCTCACAGGACATAATACGTACACTAATAGCTTTGCTGTTCCAAGGTACAGATATACTTACCGGGTTATCCTTTAATTGTTCATTAACAGATTCTCCGGCAATAAGAATATCTGTAAGTCGTATCTGAGGAGCAACAGTTCTCTCTATGGGAAGATTTTTGTCTATATAAAGCAGCCCTTTTCCTCCTCCCAAGTATATATTTCCTGAAGCGGAAATCAATTTAGATTTTGCCAAATATTCATTTGGAAGTACTCCATCTGATTTACCGAAAAGTATAAATTCTTTCTCATTAATCAGCCATGCAAAAAGCATTTCATCAACAGCGACCCAGACTTTTCCATGATTATCATTTATTACAGACCGTACATTTGTGAACAAGGGTGTAGGAATAAAATGAATGGATTGCTTCGCTGCATCATAATACCTGAGACCATGGTTTGTGCCAATCCAAAATATTCCATGCTCATCTCTGGAGACGCAGTTTATAAATGTATCTTTCTTTATTGTATATATACATTCCAATTTATTATATTGTTTGTCAAGCGAGTATATACTTTGGGCATCAAACAAGTAAGTGGCATGAGCGTCATGTGAGACAGGCGCCAGAGTACCGGTAATCTCAATTCCTTCCTCTTCTGTTACAACTCTGGTATTACCAGTTGCAATCGTATATTGATATATCCGGTCTCCCAATAACAAAACTGTCTCCGGCTCGTATTGATAAATGTTAATTGTTTTTCCGCTATAAAGGAGCATTTGGTTTATGTATTCATCATGAATTTTCAAGGGATTGATTTTACCGGTTTCCTTTGAGAATGTATATAATCCTTTTGAGAACACAGACAATAACAGTTCAGAAGATGTAAACCCACTGATAGAAGCAACTTTCTTTCCAGTCGTATTAGAATAGTGTGTAAATTTTTCCGTTGAAGGATTAAGCTTGTTAATGCCACCTCCGTCTGTCCCAATCCAGATTTCATCCTCGGAAGGATCTCTATAAAGACACAAGACTGTATTATCACTCAGCCCTTTACAATCACCGAGAGGTACTTCAGCATATGTTTTCATTGACACTTCTTTGATACCGATAAGTCCATTACGAATACTGCCCACCCACATGTTATTGTTTGCATCGTTATAAAGACTCAGAATAGAATTGCAGGTGAACGAATATTTGTCTCCGGGCACATGCTCTAATATGGAAATTTCATGGGTTTCAGGATCTAATATATTAATTCCACCACCGTCCGTTCCAATCCAGATATGAGAATCTTTTTCAATCATGCAAAGTACTACATTGTTATTCAATTTTGAGTTTCCTGTAACATATGAAGCCAATAAGGTACCATCATGTGCAAGACATCGTATGCCATTATTATAAGGTGCGAGCCAGATTCTTCCTTTTGAATCAAGCAAAACTTCCCGGATATCTTTTCCATAATTAAAAGGAGGAGATGTTACCTCCCCGGTCCGGAGATTCAACAATATGATGCCTTGCCATCGGCTGCAGCATAACAGGGTTTCCTTATCCCAGAAATTGATATAGGAAATAGCAAATAGGCCTATGTCACTGAAATCATGCAGGAGCCTGATGGCGTCATCTCCATAATTGTATTGATAGATTTTGTTTCTTCCGCCTAAAAGTATTCCTTGTTCAGTTCGGCATACAGTGTTGGCCATAACGATGTGCCCATATTGATCTCTCAAGAGAGAAAAATCGTCACTCCGGCGTCTGTAGCGTACTACGCCTTTTTCTGTTAATACCCAAAGATTATGTAAACTGTCTTCCGCCACATGAAGAATATTATTATGCGGCAATGAATTGGGATTCTCCGGAGAATGAGTATATTTTTTCAATTCATGTCCGTCAAATCGTCCCAATCCTGTGCGTGTACCAATCCAGACAAAACTATTTTTCTCTGCATATATGCAATTAACAGTAGTAGACAAACCTTCCTTAAGAGCAACCTGCTCAAAGTAATAATTATTGGCTCTAATTTGGCTGGTTTGCAATAGCCAAATCAAAAGTATAGACAAGCGAAGACAGAAATGGACAGTAGTTTTCATATAAGTTACTTTGTATAATCTTAAAAGGTTTTATTGTATCAAATCTCATGTATTATAATGAAGCAAAGATAGCGTATTATAATAAAAGCATCTTTTCACTTTTGTCTATAACATGTTCGAAAATGTATAATAATCACTTTTTGTAGGCAAAAGCTGTGCTTTTCGGGAAAAAAAACGAAAATAGAGCTTGGGTATAGTCTTTTCTTTACAGGAAAGAAAAAGAAACAATCCTAATAATAAAAGTAAGCTCCCGATG
>USSR01000551.1 GCA_900557355.1 uncultured Bacteroides sp. | reverse complement strand
GGGACTTTTTGAAAGCCGATTTTGCTCCCACGAATTGACGCATTTGTCTTTGATTGTCAGTGTTTTGCATAGCTGGTTTTTGAGCGTAACAAACTAATTTTGTACCACTTAAAAATCAAAGAATTATGGGAGCAGTGAAAAGAAACACACTAAGCGTATTGTTCATCATTAAGAAATCAAAACTTCTGAAAAACGGTGAAGCTCCTGTTTGTATGCGCATCACCGTAAACAAGCGAGTAGCCGAAGTTATGATTAAACGGAGTATTCCTGTAGATTTATGGAATCAGAAAAAGGAATGTTCCAAAGGAAAAGACCGTGTAGCCACAGAACTGAACCACTATATTAATACGGTTCGTGCCAAAGTATTGCAGATACACCGAGAACTGGAGAAAAAAAACAAGCCAATAACAGCCGATATAATAAAGGATTGTTTTTACGGACGGGACAAGGTACAGCGCAGTTTGCTGGAAGTGTATGCAGAGCATAACGAAAAATGTCGTGCCCTGATTGGCAAAGAATATACTGAAAGCACCGTTACCAAGTTTGATACTTCCATAAACCGCCTGAAAGAATATATTCGCAGTTGTTACCACCGTGATGATATAATGTTGGCAGAACTGGACGGGCAGTTTATCCGTGACTTTGATTTTTGGCTGAAAACGGACAAGCATTGCCAAAACAACTCCGCATTGAAACATTTGAAGAACTTGAAAAAGGTTATCCGCATTGCTTTGGCTAACGATTGGATAAAGAAAGACCCGTTTTACGGCATCCACTTCAAGCAGGATGAAGTAAATGTAGAGTTTCTTTCACGTGAAGAACTGGATATTCTGATGAACAAAGAATTTACTATCAAACGGTTGGAGCAGGTAAGAGATGTTTTTGTCTTTTGTTGTTTTACCGCGCTCGCTTTCGTGGATGTGCAGCAATTAAGCCGTGAACACTTGATAAAAGACAACAACGGTGCTTTGTGGATACGCAAAGCACGACAGAAAACCAATCAGATGTGTAATGTTCCCGTTTTATCTATTCCTCAAAGGATATTGAGGAAATATGAAGATAATGTAGAGTGCATAAAGAAAGGGGTACTTTTGCCCGTAATCAGTAATCAGCGCATGAACGCCTATCTGAAAGAAATTGCTGATGTATGCGGTATAGCCAAACGGCTGACCACTCATGTTGCCCGTCATACTGCGGCTACCGTTGTTTTTCTCGCCAATGATGTGTCAATGGAAAATGTATCTAAGATTTTGGGACATTCCAATATAAGAATGACACAGCATTATGCAAGGGTTTTGGATAGTTCCATTATGCGTGATATGGTAAATGTGGAAAAAAACTTTTGTAAAAAAGGATAAGTTCTTATTTTGAATATCATTTTTATATAAAATCTTTGATTATATCTATAATAGATATATCTTTAAGGTATCTTTATAGGCGACAAAAGTTATGCTCGTGATATTGTGATAAATAAAATAGTAAACTTATAATCGATTTTAATTATGGCATATTTTACAGACTGTTTTAATATAAATGAAGATGTGTTGAATCAATATGGTGCGTTCAATATATCTCTAATTAATGATTTACCTCTTTTTATAGACCCTTTTTTATTATACGCAAGCAAAAAAGAAGAATATAAAAAATTACATGAAGGAATATTGGACTACCTATTGTTTTTAAAAGGAAAGTCTGAATCTGGATATTTAACTGAAGCCCAAATAAAATCATGGTATAAATTTTCAGAAGTAAAACAAAATTGGCTAGGATATAGTATTTCTGGTAATGGAGGTAGTGGACTTGGCTTAAAATTTGGTAAAGCTATGTCTGATAATATGCATATTGTTTATAGTGATTTGAATAGAGAAGTGATAACCCAGACATCACATATTGAAAAAGTTGGTCTATTCCAATTGGGAGTAGGACGGGATAATATTAGTGATTTTTCATGTAATCTTATAAAAACCTATTTATTAGAGTATACTGAAAATTTTGCAAAAAAATATTTGAAAGTCGAACAAACAAAGAAGGTTAACGTTCCAAAGGTTTATTTTGACTATGAATTAGAACGGTGGATGCCTAAAGAATTTATTTTACCTTTTTATAATAATGACTATATCATTTTAACTCCAAAGGATTTGTTGACTAAAGACGAAAATTGGATTAATAGTCATGATTTAAGAGGGCATTTTTTAGAAATTTGTGGAAGTATACCTAATGACCAATTGAGAAGTGAGATTAATAGTTTTTATTTCTCTAGACTTCCATCACCAACAAGAATTAAAGGACGTAATACTCAGAAACGACCAACTCTAAAAGAAATAGCGAATGCGGTTAATCGAACGATACAACAATACCCAGAATTATTAAATTTTTATATAAAACAAAAGGAAGAAAACAAGGAAGGTGCTAAGAATATTTCAAAAGAAAATGTGCTTGAAGTTGAAACTCTATTTAAAAGAAACGTACAATATCTTATAAATGAACTATTTAAAGAAAGTGAATTTTACTCTTTACCACCAGAAGGTTCTTTGAATGAGGCTTTGAAAAGAATTTTATATTTAAAAGATTTCATAGAAAATAAAGATGGATATAAGTTGTTTTATTATAAAGATGAACCGATAAAAAGAGAAGCTGACTTACAAGTAATATATCGCCTAACATGGTATTCTTCACCTTTTGATGTTAATAGGGAAGTAAATAATGGCAGAGGACCTGTTGATTATACTGTTTCAAAAGGTTCAAGAGATAAAACGCTAATAGAGTTTAAATTAGCTTCAAATAGTAAATTAAAAATGAACTTAGAAAATCAAGTAAAAGTATATGAAGAAGCCAATGATACAAAACAAAGTATTAAAGTTATAATGTATTTTAATGATGTTGAATATGTGAAACTTATGAAAGTCTTAAAAGAACTAAATTTAGAAAATGACCCCAATATAGTACTTATAGATGCGAGGGATAATAAACCTTCTGCGTCCAATGTGAAATAAGGTATAGCAATAATATCTTTGAGTATAAGTTTATCTGATAAATCTTTTTCCAAAACTGAATAAAACATTAACAAAGGTAAGCTCCGTATTCCTTCCGTTCAAGCCCAAGCCCTACGGGTTTGAAAGAAAATCTCCACACCTGCGCTACGCTACGGGTAGTATTTTCTTCCAAAGACTTGCACAGAAGGAATACTACACTAATACAGTTAATGTTCTTAGTCAGTTTCGGAAAAAATGTGTTGTTTTGAGGACGGTAGGTTATTCCTGCCGTTCCTTATTGTAGTAGGCTTGTAAAAGCCGTTCTATGTCGCTTTGACGATAGATAATCTTTCCTTTTATCTGAATGTATGGGATAATGCCTGTATCTCTCCATTCTTGCAGCGTGCGGATGCTTACTTTCAGACATTTGGCTGCATCCTTGTTACTCAGAAACTTTTCACCGTTCAAATGCGGTCTGCTTTCCTTTGCCAATCGGCTGATACCATCTAACATTCTTTCCATAGACTGAAAGAAGTCCTTGATTATCTCACTATTGCTGTTTATAAGTTCCATATTGTTATACCGTTCTATTGATTTATAATTGGTTTGAATGATTGACATACATACACGTGTCAGTTACGCAGATACTCGCCATAGTAGGATATGGAAATACTATCTTTTACCGCATCATAACTGATATAAAGTTGTTTAAAGGCTTCAACGATGAAGTAACGGCTATTTTCTTTCTGTATCTCGTAAACGGCAGGTTTTGCCTGTCCGTTATCCGATACATGGAGCATCGAAAGGAAATACTTTCTCTTGCTTTGGTATATCATCACCGTAGGATGAAGATTTAAACTTTCCCATATTCCGACAATAGCAGACAATTTGAATGACTGGTTTACTCCCATATTATTTTCTTCTTTCTTTTCCATAGGGCGATATTTATTTATTGTTTGATTTATAATTCGCTTTCTTGTTTTCCGTACATTCTGCAATCAGACTTTCAATATCGGCAGATTTATAATACAGTTTGTTACCGATTTGGGAATAACCCAGCTTGCCACTATCCCGATAGTTCTGCAAACTTCGGATGCTGATACCGAGCAGGGCACACACTTCACGACCTGACAGCCATTTATCCGGCTGACGGGTATTCTCTTTACAAATCCGTTCCACCTGACTGATGAAACCGGAGAACCGCCCACACACCTGTTTAAAGGTCTGTTCCTCAATAGTTACGATATTCATACGTCTTTCTCTTTTGGCTGGTTAAATACTCCTTTTTGCATTTCTTCCCGATAGAGAACCGAAAGAACATCATTGTGTGTATTTAGATGCTGTTCCAGTACATTATCTATAAAATTGCCGATACTTATTTGCTTGCCTGTAATCACGCCAACAATCTGCATGATACGTTTCTGTATCTCTCCACTTATGTACACGCTTTGACGGTTGCAGACTGTCCGCTTTTGGAAAAATACCGCTTTGTAGTTTTCCTTTTCCTGTTGTAATGATTGATTTACCTCTTTCATACTTTCATTTTTTAATGGTTTATAAATAAGTTGATTGATTTCTGATACTGATTGAAAGAAAGTGAACCAGTCTTATAGCTGCATTGCTTTATCTTTAAATAGCTTTCAAATACGATTTAAAGCCATTTCTAAATATTGTTTGGCAGTCTTATGTATTGCTTTCATTCAATCAATTTTCAGCAAAGAAAAGGGTAAAAACAGACGCTTTTCAAAATGGGGCTCCTTTGTCCATTTGTGTCGCAATTTGGCGTTATACACTATGTTTTAGGGATAAAAGGCTGTCTGTAATTTTGTAACCGATAAACAGACATAGGAAGAAGCCGAAACGCTTGCTTTGGTAATCTGACCGTAGGGAAGATTTTTATCT
>USSR01000550.1 GCA_900557355.1 uncultured Bacteroides sp. | reverse complement strand
GTTGCGGACCGAATGCCCTGATGACTCTGAAAGAGTATCTGGAAGATTATGCTTCCGAAGATACCCGCCAGAAAGGATTAGAATTGATTCTAAAAGAAACAGACCGAATCCCTAACCCTAAAATCAGGGAAATAGCTATCCGGAACCTCAAAGCCATAGCCGCAGGGCAAAGAGATTTTAGATTTTAAATCATACGCCAATGTGCCAATATATCAATGTGCTAATTAGCTGCGCATGAATTAACAAATTGAAAAATTAGTAATTATGAGCCTGACAGATACTCCAAATGCCAACAGACTTCATATCGCCCTTTTCGGTAGACGAAACAGTGGTAAATCTTCTCTTATCAATGCATTGACAGGACAGGATACCGCCCTCGTTTCAGATACTCCGGGAACGACTACCGACCTTGTATCCAAAGCTATGGAAATTCAAGGTATTGGTCCGTGTTTGTTTATAGATACCCCGGGGTTCGATGATGAGGGAGAACTTGGAGAGCTGCGTATCAGCCGGACTTTAAAGGCTATTGAGAAAACAGATATTGCATTGCTGCTATGTGGAGATACTACTTTTTCTCATGAAAAAGAGATGCTGGCACTATTGAAAGAGAAGAATATCCCTGTCATTCCGGTACTGAATAAAATAGATATACGAGAGAACAGTGATAGCTTGGCCACATACATTGAGGAAGAATGTAAAATACGCCCATTACTTATCAGCGCCAAAGAAAAGACAGGAATTGAACAGATCCGGCAAGCCATTCTCGAAAAGCTACCCTCGGACTTCGGTCAACAGAGTATCACCGGGGAACTTGTGACAGAAAACGACCTTGTACTTCTGGTTATGCCACAGGATATTCAGGCTCCCAAAGGCAGACTAATTCTGCCCCAAGTACAGACTATCCGTGAATTGTTGGACAAGAAATGTCTCGTAGTGACTTGTACTACTGACAAGTTTCCGGCAACCCTGCAAGCTCTTGCCCGTCCTCCAAAATTAATCATCACCGATTCACAGGTCTTCAAAACGATTTATGAACAGAAGCCAAAGGGAAGTGAATTAACCTCTTTCTCTGTGCTTTTCGCAGGATATAAGGGTGATATTCATTATTATGTAGAAAGTGCAGCTGCCATTGAAAGACTGACGGAATCGTCACGTGTACTAATAGCGGAAGCTTGTACGCACGCTCCCCTTTCCGAAGATATAGGAAGAGTGAAACTTCCCCATTTGTTACGGAAACGAATTGGAGAGAATCTGCAAATTGATATGGTAGCAGGAACCGACTTTCCACAAGACCTGACTCCTTATTCGCTGGTAATCCATTGCGGAGCATGTATGTTCAATCGTAAATACGTACTTAGCCGCATCGAACGTGCACGGGAGCAACACATTCCTATGACGAATTATGGAGTAGCGATTGCTTTCCTCAATGGAATACTAGATCAAATAAAATATTAAAATGAGACTATATTCTTCTAGTGTCATATCGTAGACCTATGATTAAGATACTCAGGATCTTGTCATTTATTTCTTTAGAAATAAGTAAACTATTACAAAATCCGAGAAGATATTCTCTGCTCAAAATTATTCAATCAGGATTAAGGTGTCGAAAGCGACCTACCCATCTTTATCATTGAAAACTATTCAACGTCCATGTAGTACAATTGAGAAGACCACCTTCCAAAGCTACCTCATTGTAGTCAATTGTTTCAACTATTTTATCAGGAAAGATTTCTTTGATTTTCACAACAGCTTCGGCATCCTTATTTCCGGGAACACCGAACACGGGAACTACAATCAGATTCTCAACTTCAAGGTAATTGACATATATCCCAATTGCATGTTCGGGATGTGCTTTATCTTTGTAGCCATAAAAAAATGGCACATCAATATATTGTAGGTGATAAGTGCTGATTACTTTATCCATCTTCTCGCGCCAATACTTGAATTCTTCAGCACGGTCATTACCGAGAATTGTATCGCAGTTGACGAAGCGAACCATACCATCTGCATGACCTGTGAAATCGTCTTTCTGCGCTGGAATAATTATTATCTCGGCTTCAAGTAGGCGGCTAAGTTCGGCTTTCAAATCTTCCTCTTTTCTACCAGGATTTTCACTAAACACACGATCAGAGATGATAGCACGGTTGCCACAAATAAGGACATTTCCACCATCAAGATTGATGTCTGAGAAAGTCGGTTTAATACCATTTGCTTTACATACTTCACATACATTAGAACGTGATGCCTCGTATTTTTCATTGTTCTTCAAATATGAAGGGTCATATTTGAACTGAATAAGTTTGCCACTTGCCGTCTGTACCGGCATATAATCACGACACCATATATCGCGTGTTGCTTTGAGTAAAGCATACCCGACATTATGCTTATCCAAAATATCCGTCAGCCTTTTATACGTTTCAGGATATTTTTCCTGAAACAATGCAGATAAGTAGACAATCTGTCGTTTACCGTTCGTGATAGGTTGTTCCACCAACAATTGGGTCATTGATTGCGCAGGTTTATTTATATTTTCAATGTGCTGTTCATTCCATTTCGCACGAAATGAGGGAACGTCATACGTCAACATCCGTTTACACAGTTCCACAGTCGGTTCAATGTTATTTTTCAAACATATATCTTGAAATATAACCTCTTTCGATCTGCCACTGACGGAGAAATTCCTGATATAGCCGATTGACAATCCTTTCCCACTTAAATAGAGGTTTCTGCTGATTTTTTGAAGGATTGCCTGCTGACCTTTTACAGATGTATTTTTAGCAACAAGCTCGGTCATCAACGTTGACAGACTTTTCTTCTTACACCTTTGATAACCTGCATACACTAAACCGCCAATGGCAATAAGGCTAGCTGTAATGCTAAGAATTGATTCCACACTCATAGTTTTATAGTGAACGCATTGAGACTCCACCGTCCTATATGGCAGTTTTCCCTAAGAAATTGTCTCTTATTCACGAATATATAATTACTATTTAATCCACTTAAATTTTGTAGTATCTTCAAAATCGTACCTATACTGTTCCAGCCTTTTAGGCAATTCTACCTTTTTGAGATTTATACATCCTTGAAAGGCATTTGCCCCAATTTTCCTTAAAGACAAAGGAAAATTTATATTACTTAATGAGGTACATCCTCTAAAACTTCGTTTCCCAATTTCCTCTACTAAATACGGTAAATCAATTGATACAAGTGATGTGCATGATTCAAATGCTTCTTCTCCAATAAACTTTACTGAATCTAATAACTTCACCTCGGTCAAGGACGAACATCCATAAAATGTTTTTTCAGGAACTATGACACTCCCATATATAACTTTCTTTAGACCGCTACAATTATAAAATAATGATCCACCTATCCTCAACTTATTATTTTGTATTGAAATACTTTCTAAATCGGTACAACCATAAAAGACAGATTTCCCTAATTCTGTGAAAGAATCTGGAATTATTATATTTTTCACACCAGTCTTAGATAGCGCAAAATCTCCTAAATAATACAATGAATTTGGAAATTCCATGTTTTCCAATAAAATACATTCAGCAAAACAATAGTCCCTTATTATTTTCAAATTTCTTGGAAGTTTTATTGATTTCAATTTTCCACAACCACTAAACAAACCATTATGAAGAGTTTCCATGCTATCAGGCAACGATACATATTCAAGGCTTTCGCATGTAGCAAATGCTTCATCCCCAATTACGGTTACCCCCTCCGGTATAGTTATTTCTTTAAAATCACAACCTTTAAATGCTTCAACTCCTATACTCTTAAGCATCAGAGGTAATAATATTGATTTCAGAGCGTAACAACCAGAAAAAGTACATCGCCCAATCATCTTTACGGAATCAGGTATGTTGATAATTTCAAGTTTGGAACAATTTTCAAAAGCAAATTCTCCAATCTCTCGAACTGTCGATGGTATTTTTATTTCAGTAACTTTTCTACACCCTTGAAATGCAGCATATCCAATGCTAACAACGTCATATTTATTATCCTTATAAGTAACGACAGGAGGAATATTCACCACAAGAGGCAGACTTGAATTTCGGTCTCCAGGTTCGAGATTTAAAAATTCTCGAAGCCCAGACACTTCAACCGTACCATGTTCTTTTGTGAAATTATATGTAATTTCATCAATTACAAAATCGTATGCTTCCACTTTAAAAATAGGCAGGATGAGCAATAAAGCGATTATACTTATAATTTTATTCATGTACTTAGATTTTTATAATGGTTCGTTATAAAATTATATACTGATTTTTCTACTCTGTAAGTAGCCATGAAAAACAATTTCTAATATCTCTGCTTATTTCTTCACAACAGCAATCAGTTCTTCTGCCGAAACAAGATTTTGTTCTCCTGTCTCCATATTCTTCAACATGGCTTTGCCTTCGTTCATTTCATTCTCACCGACAATAGCTACAAACGGAATATTCTTTGTATTGGCATAGCTCATCTGTTTCTTCATCTTGGCTGCATCCGGGAAAATCTCGGCACGGATACCGGCAGCACGCACTTTCGACAGAATTCCCATAGAGAATGCAGCTTCCTTTTCGCCGAAGTTGATGAATAGAAGTTCTGTTCCATTTACAGCTTCTTTCGGATAAAGTTCAAGTTGGTTCAATACGTCGAAGATACGGTCTGCACCAAAAGAGATACCCACTCCCGACACTCCTGCCATACCAAATACTCCGGTCAGATTATCATAGCGACCACCACCTGTGATACTACCAATCTGCACATCCAACGCTTTCACTTCAAAGATAGCACCTGTATAGTAATTCAGTCCGCGAGCCAATGTCAGGTCAAGCTCGATTTCATTCTTCAAGCCCATTGTTTCCAATGTATTCAGGATAAATTCGCTAA
>USSR01000549.1 GCA_900557355.1 uncultured Bacteroides sp. | reverse complement strand
AAGGTACTTTCAGAGGATATCAATTCAAGTAAGTGTTATACTAAAAGTATCAGCGCCAACCACAAATACACATCTCTTGCCCTTGGTATTTTACTATACGAAGGGCAGATTTGTTTAAAATCCAAAGAAATAACTATCTTTGCCTGCATATAACACATATAAATCCACTATGAAGAAGAATACATTCCTTATATTATCGCTTTTATTGCTTTATCTCTATCCACTGTCGGCCTCCGTGGAAATTCGCTCCAATAAGCTGACTACCGGAGATGGATTAGCAAATAATTCGACCCGCTATATGATGCAGGACAGTAAAGGATTTATCTGGCTGGGAACTCTCAACGGATTAAGTTATTATGACGGCAATTCTTTCGTCAATATCTATCCGGATATAAATAACCCGCTCTCATTAGCCGATTCCCGTATCCGAAGCATGGAAGAAGACCCGAACGGCTTCATGTGGATTTCAACAATTTCTTCTTTTATCAGTTGCTATGATTTACGTCATGGCTGTTTTGTGGATTTCACCGGAAATGGGGAATACAAGGAAAACTATTCCAAATTCATTATCCTTTCCGACAACTCTATTTGGTTATGGCATAATCAAAACGGTTGCCGCAGAGTCGTTTATCAGGACGGCAAATTTTCATCGCAAGCGTATAAAGAGAAATCAGGCAACCTGCCTTCCGATAAAGTACAATTCGTTCTGGAAAGTGCAAAAGGAGAAGTCTGGATTGGTACGGACAAAGGGTTATTGAAGTATCAGAACGGTAAAACGAACAACCTCGACCCGCAACAACAGAACTGGGAACACATCATTTCTTATGATAAATACACTTGTATCATTACCGATAAAAATGAAATCTACCGTCATACCTATTCCACGGACAAGCTAGAAAAGGTTGCGTCGTTAGCCGAAAGCTTTGATGATACAGGCCACGTCACAGGCAACTTCCTCTTGCATGATAAATGGGTATTGTTTACCGTCAACGGCAGCTACATACTGGATATTCCGACCGGTAAACTAAGTCGTTACTCGGAACTGAATATCAAAAATGGCGCTGTCACCAGGGACAATAAGAAAAATGTATGGGTACATAACTATACGGGCAATTTATGGTACGTCGATATAACCACCGGCAAAATCAAACCTTTCCAGTTCCTTTCCTCCAAACATATCGGTTACATCGATGTGGAACGTTACAGCATCGTACACGACTCACGGGACATTCTCTGGATATCGACTTACGGCAACGGGCTTTACGCTTATGAATTATCGACGGGTAACCTGCAACACTTCACATTCGAAGTCAATCAATCCAGCCACATCAACTCCAACTATCTTCAATTTGTAATAGAAGACCGTTCCGGAGGTATCTGGGTAAGCTCCGAATTCTCGGGTTTATCTCATTTGGAAATTCTGAACAAAGGAACACAGCGTATTCATCCCAGCGGTGAAAACAGTTCCGACCGCTCGAATACCATCCGCATGCTCTTTCAGACTCAAAACGGCAATATCTACATGGCCAACCGCATGGGTAGCCTTTACGAATACAACTCTGCCCTGACCAAAGTGATCCGGCAAGAGGACTTCACCCATAACGTTTACAGCATGAACGAAGATCAGGAAGGCAACTTATGGCTGGGAATGAGAGGGATCGGCCTTCGCATCGGCGCAAACAAATGGTATGAGAATGACCCCAGGACCCCTAACTCTCTATCCAACGACCAGGTTTACTCCATTTATCGCGATAGAAAAGGACGTATGTGGCTAGGCACTTTCGGTGGAGGATTAAATTTAGCAATTAAAACTGCCGACGGCTACCAGTTCAAACACTTCTTACAAGACAACTACGGTGAAAAACGCATCCGTGTCATCGAAGAGGACAAAAACGGACGCATGTGGGTAGGCACCAACAACGGTATTTATATCTTCCATCCGGATTCACTGATTGCATCACCCAAGAATTACGTGATTTACAATCATGCCAACGGCACATTCCCCAGCAACGAGATCCGTTGTTTGATGAACGATGATAAAGGTAATATGTGGATTGGTACTTCCGGGGCCGGATTCGCAGTCTGCCACCCGGGAGACAGCTATCAACACCTGACTTTCGATTGCTATGATATAAAAGACGGATTATCCAATGCAGTCGTCCAGTCCATCGTTCAGGATAAGGACCATAAAATGTGGATTGCAACCGAATATGGCATCTCCCGTTTCACCCCGGCCACCAAACAGATAGAGAATTATTTTTTCTCTTCCTACACTTTAGGAAATGTATATAGTGAAAACACCGCTTGCGTCAGCAATGACGGCAAATTATTGTTCGGAACAAACTATGGCTTGGTAGTACTGGATGCCAACAAGATAGAGACACTGGACAAGCCTGCCTCCGTTATCTTCACCGGACTTCAAATCAACGGTGCACACATGCTTCCGGGAGTGGAAGATTCGCCTTTACAGGAAGCAATGCCCTATATCAACGAACTGAACCTGAAATATTATCAGAGTTCACTCACTATCTCTTTCTCTACCTTCAACTATCTGGACGGAGTATCCAAATACTCTTACAGTCTTCCTCCATACGATACGGAATGGAGCTCGCCCTCCAGCCTGAACTTTGCCACTTACCGGAATCTGCCTCCGGGCAAATATGAACTACATGTGAAAGCCTGCAACGCCGCCGGTATCTGGGGAGAAGAAAATGTGATGGAAATCGTAATAGCTCCTCCTTTCTGGAAAACCGGATGGGCTTACCTGATCTATGCCATTCTGATAGCCATAGCGGGTTACTTCAGTTTCCGTATTATCAGAAATTTCAATGCGCTGCGTAACCGTATCGCCGTAGAAAACCAGCTGACGGAGTATAAACTGGAATTCTTTACCAACATCTCTCATGAATTCCGCACTCCGTTGACACTGATTCAAGGTGCTTTGGAAAGAATTGTCAACATGGGAAACCACTCCAAGGATATGCAACACTCCCTGAAGATCATGGACAAGAGCACGAAACGAATGTTGAGGCTTATCAACCAACTACTGGAATTCCGAAAAATGCAGAAAAACAAACTCGCCCTCTCCCTGGAGGAAACGGATGTTGTCGCTTTCTGCTATGAGATATTCCTTAGTTTCAAGGATGTCAGCGAATCCAAAAACATGGATTTCCGTTTCGAGCCTTCACAGAACTCTTACAAGATGCCTGTAGATAAAGGGAATCTTGATAAAGTGATCTATAACCTGCTCTCCAACGCTTTTAAATATACTCCTTCCAACGGAAAGATTATATTCAAAGTAGACGTACAGGAACAGAAGAAACAACTCTGCATACAAGTGATTGACACAGGACTGGGCATCCCGAAAGAGAAGCGTGCCGAACTGTTCAAACGCTTTATGCAAAGCAGCTTCTCACACAGCAGTGTAGGTGTCGGACTTCATCTCACATACGGTCTGGTCAATATACATAAAGGAACGATTTCTTATAATGAGAATGAAGGCGGCGGTTCCATTTTCACCGTCGAACTACCAACGGATGCCAGTGTTTATGAAGAAAAAGATTTCCTGGTTCCTAACCAGTTATTGATTGAAGAAGAGGAACAACGTCATAAAGAGTTTGTCACAGACGAAAATACGGACGAACAGGCAACACCTCCCGTACCGTTGAACAAGCGGAAAGTATTAATCATTGAAGATGATAATGATGTCCGCGAATTCCTGAAAGAAGAAATCGGTCATTACTTCGAAGTGGTAGCAGAAGCGGACGGTATCAGTGGCTTCGAACGTGCACAAACTTATGATGCAGACCTGATTATCTGCGATGTATTAATGCCGGGTATGACGGGATTCGAAGTGACCAAGAAATTAAAGAATGAATTTGCCACCAGCCACATTCCCATCATTCTGCTAACCGCCCTCAATATGGAAGAAAAATATCTGGAAGGTATCGAATCCGGCGCGGATGCTTATATCACCAAACCGTTCAGCATCTCCTTATTACTGGCCAGAATCTCCAAACTGATTGAACAGCGGGACAAACTGCGTGAAAAATTCTCCAACGAACCGGGAATGGTTCATGCAGCTATCTGTACGAACAACAAGGACAGCAAATTCCTGGCAAAACTGAATGAAATGCTGAACGAACACATGGTGGAAACGGAATTTTCCGTAGATGACTATGCCAACCTAATGGGATTGGGACGTACCGTATTCTACAAGAAAGTGCGTGGTGTCACCGGATACTCTCCCAATGAATACCTGCGTGTCATTCGTTTGAAGAAAGCTGCGGAATTATTGTTAACCGAAGACCTGACTGTTTCCGAGATTTCCTACAAAGTAGGTATCAACGATCCCTATTATTTCAGCAAATGCTTCAAGAATCAATTCGGTATAGCCCCTTCTGTTTATCAGAAGAACGGTGGTAAAGCTCCGGCTTCCAATGATACGGCAGAGAACACAGAACAAACTTCCGAAGAAAAAGAAGAAGGGAATAAAACGGATGTTTAAAAAGAACATGTGCTAACCGCAGATAATAGTATCTCATTCTCCTATCAACGGGGAATGTGTACTATTATCTGAAAGTGTGTACAAATACCAGTCGCTTTTTTTTCATCATGAGATAAAAATTACATCCTTTCCGTACGGTAGTATATGTATGTTTTCTCTCAATGTACTTCCTTTGCAGCAGAACATTTTAATAGACTATCATGAAACACAAATTATTTCTTTTCGTATTTCTGCTGACTGCACTGTCTGTCATCAACGGACAGGCATCCGAACGCAAAAAATACAATTTCAACAGCGAATGGAAGCTGCAGATAGGAGACTTTCCTAAAGCCAAAGACGCAAAATTCGACGACAGTAAATGGAAACAAGTGACTTTC